>CACFNV010000021.1 GCA_902567635.1 uncultured Alphaproteobacteria bacterium | reverse complement strand
GTAGAATAGGCGCCTCCGACAATATTTCAAAAGGACAGTCTACTTTCATGGTTGAAATGTTAGAGACAGCAAATATTTTAAGAGACGCTGATAATAAATCTTTCATAATTTTAGATGAGATAGGCAGAGGAACATCAACCTTTGACGGTTTATCAATTGCTTGGGCTACATTGCAAAGCTTGATATCAAAAAATAAGTCTAGGACACTTTTCGCGACGCATTATCACGAACTTACAGATATAGAAAAAAATTACGGCCAAATTGAAAATGTTACCTGCGAAATAAAGGAATGGAACGATGAGATAATTTATTCTTACAAAATTTCCAAGGGTATATCCAGAGGGTCGTTAGGAATTAAAGTTGCTGAGCTTGCAGGGTTTCCCGAAGAAGTGTTGAAGACTGCTAGAAAAATATTGGGCGACCTAGAAAACAAAAAAAATATTTACACCGAACCCACCAAAGAATTAGAACTGAAAAACACCGATTCTTTAACAAAAATTGAAAAATCACTAGGATCTATTGACCCCAACAATATCTCGCCTAAAGAAGCATTAAACCTTATTTACGAGTTAAAAAACCTCATTTAAAGTCTTTTCATTCGGGTTTTTCAGGCTTTGCTTCATCTTCAGCTAAAGATTTAGATGATACGCCGACTTGGGCTGCTCTTAACAACCTTTCCCCAATTGTAAAACCGTTTGTCATTACCTGAAATATCATGCCTTTTTCAATATTTGGTGCAGGAGCCTCAAACATTGCCTGATGTATTTTTGGGTCAAACCTTTCACCTATCTGCGGTTTTACCTCATTTATTTCATGGTTTGAAAAAGTTTTTAAAAGCTCTCTTTTTGTGAGCTCTATACCTTCAACAAAAGCTGAGTTTCCCTCTCTCAAACTATCATCAATACTCTCCAGAGCTCTTTCTAAGTTGTCTAAAACTGTCAAAAGATCCCTTGCTAGTTTTGTGCCGCCATAAATTTCCGCATCCTTTTTTTCCTTAAAAAATTTTTTTCTAATATTTTCTGTTTCTGCTAAAGCTCGCATCATTTTATCGGAAAGTATCTTGTTTTCTTCTTTTAATTCTTCATAGGACAATTCATCTTCTTGATCTTCTTGATCTTCTACCAATTCAGACGAGTCTTTAACTTCTGATATGGCATCTTTATCATTATTTTTTTCATCCCTTTCGTCACTCATTTTCTTTACCTTTTCCTAAAGTGCGTTTTTTTATTAAACTTAAATTAAAAAGAATTGATGGTAGTATTTTTAACCTTTAATTACTCGCATATTTATATAGTAAAAATTTTTAATAATTTAACCTGTTAAATAATAGTTTTTTTATATTATTATCTTTTATAAGTATCTTTTATAATATTAATATCCCACATAAAACTCCATATTTTATAAACAATAACTATTTATTAATGTTTTCAGTTTAAAATCGAGTATATTCTATTAAAATTCTAAAGAGGTGATCATATGGATAACAGCAAAGATATTATGGGTCTTCGCAAAGTATCAATTTCTCAAGATTTTTTGGAAAACGTGGATCACTCTTGTTTAATTGAGTTCGGAAAAACGAAGGTTATTTGTACTGCAACAATTGAGGAAAATGTGCCTCCTTTCCTAAGAAAGACTGGTTTAGGTTGGGTAACAGCAGAATACGGAATGTTACCAAAATCCACCAGTGATAGGATGAGAAGAGAAGCAAAATCGGTTAGCCAAAGTGGAAGGACTCAAGAAATTCAAAGACTCATAGGTAGAAGTTTGCGAGCGGGTGTCGACAGAGTAGCCTTGGGTGAAAGGCAGGTAGTAATTGATTGTGATGTTATTCAAGCGGATGGAGGAACACGATGCGCTGCTATATGTGGAGGATGGGTTTCTCTAAAACTAGCTACGAATCATCTCTTAAGCTCAGGTGCTATAAAATTTGACCCTATAATAGGTAATATTGCTGCTGTCTCTTGTGGTATTATTGACGGTAAAACTAAATTAGATTTAAATTACCAAGAGGATAGTAATGCCGAAACGGATGCAAACTTTGTGATGAACGAAAGATCGGAAATAATAGAGATACAATGTTCAGCTGAAAAGAAACCCTTTTCTAAAGACGAATTTGAGAAATTATTCAATTTAGCTAATGAAGGCATAAAAAAAATAGTAACTATTCAAAACTCAGTTTTTAATGATTAGGTTTTTTCGTGAAAAGAATTTAGTCTTAGCGACTCGTAACGAAGGGAAAATCCAGGAGTTTAAACATCTTTTTGGAAAAGTAGATTTTACGTTGTTGTCGGGTAAAAACTTTGGAGAAGATGAACCTGAGGAAGTTGAGAATACCTTTGTCGGAAATGCGTTGATTAAAGCTAGGGAGACGTCAAAACTAAGTGGATATGTTTGTTTGGCAGATGATAGCGGTCTCTGCATAGAAAGTCTCAACGGGAAACCTGGTATAAAATCTGCTGATTGGGCAGTTAACCGGTTCGGAAAGCGGGATTTTGGCTTAGGTATTAATAAAATAATAAAAGCTCTTAACGGTCAAAAGAAACCCCCTTGGTACGCTTATTTCAAATGTGCGCTAGTTTTATATTGGCCGGATGGTCATTATGAGAAGGTAGAGGCAAGCATTAATGGTGAGATTATCTGGCCTAAAAGAGGGGAAAACGGACATGGTTATGACCCTATTTTTTTACCCTCTGGGTATAAAGTGACATTCGGTGAAATGAATCGTTGGGAAAAAAATAAAATTAGCCATAGAGGGATTGCAATGGAAAAACTTCTAAAGAAGTGTTTTTGTTATGCAGAGTAATTTATTTAGCGTATATATTCATTGGCCATTTTGTACCATTAAATGCCCATATTGTGACTTTAACTCCTACAAAAAGACAAATATCAATGATGAGGAATGGCTAAAAGGTTATCTTAGGTCTATTGATTCATGGGCATCCTTATATGGTCAAAACAATAATATTAGTTCAATTTTTTTTGGTGGTGGTACTCCCAGCATTATGGACACTGAAATCATTATAAAAATATTAGAGAGAATTTGGAAGCATTGGAATCCTTCTGAAAGCTGTGAAATTTCTATAGAAGCAAATCCAAATAGTGTATGCAAAAATAAATTAAGCAGTCTAAAGAAGTTTGGTGTCAATAGAGTTTCCGTTGGTATTCAGGCATTGAATGATAAAGACCTAAAACTATTAGGCAGAGATCACTCCTCTTTTGAATCATTTAAGGCAATTGAAACTGTTCAAAGTCTTTTCTCTAATTTTAATCTCGACTTTATTTATGGTCGGCAATTTCAATCAACTAAGGAATGGGAAAAGGAACTTTCAGAAATATTAGCTATTGGGGCACCCCATCTGTCCCTATACCAACTCACCCTTGAAGAAAAAACTAGTTTTTATAAGCTTTGGAAAAGAGGTCATCTCAAGGGCATGCCTGACGAAAACTTAAGCTCAGAGCTCTATTTTTTGACTGGAAATCTATGTAGTGAAAATAATTATATTAATTATGAAACGTCAAACTACTCGAAAGAAAACTATTTTTGCCAACACAATTTAAGTTATTGGAAATATGACGATTTTTTAGGCATAGGTCCCGGAGCACATGGTAGATTAACCATAAATACCCAAAAACATTCTTCACTAGAGATCTCTAACCCAGATAAATGGCTTGAATCATATCTTTATAAAAAAAACCATCTGCCAAACTTAAAACCACTATCTGAAAAAACAGTTTTTGAAGAAAGGCTAATTATGAATATGAGAATTTCAGAAAATATACCTATTATTTGGTTCAATAAGAAAAAGCTGGACAGCAAGCTTAATGACCTCCAAAAATATAATCTTTTAAAAAAAGAAAATAACCATTTAGTTTTGAAAGATAAGGGAAAACTTATGTTAAATCACGTATCAAGCGAGCTGTTAGACTGTATTTAAATAATTATCACTAGGTTTTCATAATCTTAGAACAAAAACTGTCAAGTTCACGTAAGTTTTTGTAATATATAACAATTTTTCCATTTTCATTATCTTTTTCATGGAAAATTTCTGTCTTCAAATCCAAAACTATTTTAAGATCCTGCTCAAGATTTATTGTGTCTAAATCTTTCTCATGGGTGGCATTTTTATTAATGGGTTTTTCCTTATTTTTTGTTGCTGATTTTACTAAACCCTCTATTTGTCTCACGGACAAATTCTCCTTTACTGCTCTGAAAGCTAATGATACTGATCCTTCGTAACCTATCAAAGCCCGGCCATGCCCACTTGTTAACTTTCCCTCCCTTAGGAGATAAAGGACCTTTTCTGGCAGTGAAAGCAATCTAAGCGAATTTGCTATGTAGCTTCTTGATTTACCTAATGAGTTTGAAATTTTTTCCTGAGTATATTTATAATCATTAATTAATTGATTGAAAGAATTCGCCTCTTCAATAGGATTTAAATCCACTCGCTGAACGTTTTCTATTATTGCTATTTTTACGACTTCCTCATCGGTTAACTCTTTCACAACAACGGGAACCTCATGAATATTTGCTATTTGTGCACTTCGCCATCTTCTTTCACCCGCAACAATTTCAAATCTCTTACCCTTTTTTCTAACTACTATTGGCTGTATAATTCCTGTCTCTCTTATTGAATTAGCAAGTTCTTCAAGGTCATTATTAGAGAAGTTTTTCCGTGGTTGCTTTAAATTGGCATCTATCAAATCTATAGGCACATTAGTGCCAGTATTATAACTTTTTTGTGAATTATCACTATCAGATGTTATGAACTCTTCTAAATTATTTCCGTCAAGAAATGAAGAAAGCCCTCGGCCCAATCCTTTTTTTCGTTCATTTTTTGAACTCATTTACTCTGTCTCATAAAATCATGCTCTCTTTTTAACAGTTCCGCTGCTAGCTTTTGATAGGCTATCGCTCCAGTGCACTTATGGTCATAAATCAAAGCTGGCATAGAAAAAGAAGGTGCTTCACTGAGCCTTACATTTCTTGGGATAACCGTATCATATACTAAAGCTCCAAGATTATCTCTTACATCCGATTCAATTTGCTCAGAAAGCTTGTTTCTCTTATCGTACATTGTTAGTACAATGCCATGGATTTTAAGATTTTTATTGATTTTTGCCCTAATATCCCTGACGGTCAAAAGAAGTTGACTTAAACCTTCTAAAGCAAAAAACTCAGCTTGAAGAGGAACTAAAATAGAGTTTGATGCTACCAGAGCATTTACTGTTAACAAGTTTAATGATGGAGGGCAGTCAATTATTATGAAATCATATTCAATTTTTACATTATTTTGGAACAGATCTCTAAGTTTCATAACTCTCCTGCTATCATCAACTAAATCCACATCTACAGATGATAAGTCTGTTGTAGATGGCGCTATAAACAAAGATGGTATTTTTGTTTTTTGAACAACCTCCCCCAAACTAGATTTGCCAATTATTAAATCATAAGTAGATACCTTAATGTCTTCTTTTGAAACCCCCAATCCAGTTGACGCATTTCCCTGAGCATCAAGGTCTACTATAAGAACTTTATTCTTTACAGCCGCCAAAGCTGTTCCAAGATTTATAGCTGTAGTAGTTTTTCCTACTCCACCTTTTTGGTTGGCAACAGAAATAATAGAAGTACCTGAAATAGTTTTGTCCTTAATTAAAGTTTGTGCAATTTATTTATTTTAATAATCTTACCGTCAATTGAGCTTATGCTACTTAAGATATCATATTGAAAAAACCACATTTTGAAAGTCTTATCTAACTCCTTTCTTATGTTTTTACCTTTCAAAAAAAGAGAAACACTGTTTTTCTTTCCGTGGTAATTGGATACAGATAACAAGTTTTCTAAATGAGAAAAAGCACGCGCGGAGATTATGTCTGCCTTAAGAGGATCTATTTCCCTTACATTTTCACAAATTATATCAAAAGACAAACCTAGCTTTCTCTTTAGCTCTCCAAGGAAAAAAGCTTTAGTTTTATTTTTTTCAACTAAAACAAAATTCGTGTTAATTCCCCTATCTCTGAGAACAATAGCCGATACAACCCCCGGGAAACCAGCACCAGAACCAAAATCCAACCATAATTTATTTTCAGGTTGACAATGTTTTACAAGTTGAGCGGAATCTAAAAAATGTCTGACCCAAGCATCAGATAAGCTTTTTTTTGAAACAAGGTTTGTTTTTTTATTCCATTTTTTTAAAAGGCCTTCATAAAGAGATAAGCTGGAAATTGTTTCACGTGAAACACTAAAATGCTTATTGAACTCTGTTAATGTCAAGCTATGGTCTTCAATAGTTTTATTTTTGATATGATCAGCATTAGAGCAGATGGGGTCATGCCGTCAACTCTGCTTGCTTGGTCTATGTGTTGAGGGCTTAGATCTTTTAATTTGGTTTTTATCTCCGAGGATAGGCCTTCTATTTTACTGTAATCAAAAGATTGTGGTATTTTTATACCTATATTGGTTTTCATTTTTTGTACTTCGTAGGCTTGTCTCTCTATGTAAAATGAATATTTTGAATCTGATTCAACGTTTTGCCTTATCTCTCTATCATAATCAAAATATTCGGGCCACAAGGTGGTTAATTGCAATTTATTAATTTCACTAAAAGACAATAGATCAAAAAAAGACCTTTTTTTACCATCCTTTTTTAGATTTATGCCTAACTTAGCTAACCCCCCAGTGTGATAACTTTTATTTTTTGCCGTAAATATTAACTCTTGTATAAGTTTTGTCTTTCTATCAAAAGCCTTTTTTCTTTCATTGCTAATAATCTTTAGATCCCAAGCCTTTTTTGTTAGACGTCGGTCAGCGTTATCACTCCTTAAACTTAATCTAAACTCTGCTCTGGATGTAAACATTCTATACGGCTCAATAACACCCTTAGTAACAAGATCGTCCACCAATACCCCAATATACGCCTCCGATCGATCCAGAACCAAAGGATGCTCGTTTTTACAATACATCGAGGCATTTATTCCAGCAACCAAACCTTGAGCAGCCGCCTCTTCATAACCTGTTGTACCATTTATTTGTCCGGCCAAAAAAAGACCACTTATATTTTTCAATTCTAATGAAGATTTTAAACATTTAGGGTTTATAAAATCATACTCTACTGCATAACCATATTTCAGTATTTTAACTCTCTCTAAGCCTTTTATAGATCTAATATAGGTGTCCTGAATATCTTTTGGTAAAGACGTGGATATACCATTCGGATAAACGGTATCATCATTTAATCCCTCAGGCTCTAGGAAAACCTGATGTTTGTCTTTTTCAGCAAATCTAACAATTTTATCTTCTATAGAGGGACAATATCTGGGGCCATTCGAGGTTATTGTGCCATCAAAAACAGCAGATTTTCTCAGATTTTTCCTAATAACATCGTGCGTTTCTTCATTTGTGTAGGTTATACCGCAACTGACTTGTCTCTGAAACGGCTTTTTATGCATAAACGAGAAAAGAGACGGGTTTTCATCAGCTTCCTGCATCTCTACCTTATCCCAATCTATACTATTCCCACTTAATCTAGCAGGAGTACCGGTTTTCAACCTTCCTACATCTAACCCAAAACCCCTTATCTTTCTAGCTAATTTTAAACATGAGAAATCGTCTATTCGACCTGCCTGTAAGCTTTCTTTTCCTACCCTAATAACGCCATTTAAAAATGTACCAGTTGTAAGCACAACCGACAAAGCCTCTATTTTTATATGGTTATCAAGCTCAATGCCTTCTATTTTGCCTTTTTTTATGATTATATCTGTGGCTTCGGCTTCTATGATATCTATACCCTTTTGGCGGTTTAAAACATTTTGTACCTCTTGCATGTAAATCAGCCTATCTGATTGGGTTCTTGGGCCTTGCACGGCAGGCCCTTTTGATTTGTTCAACAACCTAAACTGTATCCCTGATTTATCTGCCGCTATCCCCATCAAACCACCAAGCGCATCTATCTCTCTTACAAGATGGCCTTTTCCTAAGCCGCCTATAGCAGGATTACAAGACATTACACCAATATGATCTTTTTTTTTGGTTACAAGGGCAACTTTAGAGCCTCCTCTAGCGGCTGCATAAGCAGCTTCAGAGCCTGCATGACCACCACCCACTATAATAATTTCATAAAAATGTTTCACGTGAAACTATTTCCCAATGCAAAATTTTCTAAATATATTACCTAAAACCAGCTCTGTGTCTATTTTTCCTTCTAGTTCATCCAAAAACCTAACACCTCTCCTACATTCTTCTGCCAAAATCTCTATCTCCTCACCTTTTTCCAGACCCTTTTTCAAAATCTTCAAAACCCCTTTTGTTTCTTTAACTTTTTTTATTTGTCTCTCATCAGTAATTATACCGCTTACACGATTAATGTTTGGTAAAAATTTTTCTATCTCGTTTATTAATTCACTTACACCCCTACCTGTTTTTCCTGATAAACCCTTGTATTTTGTATGATTACCTTTGTCCACTTTTGACTTAAAGACCATGTCCTTTTCTTTTATTGCCACCCCAAGTTCATCTATATCCTTCTCTTCGTTTATCAAAATTACTCGAGAAAAAACTTTATTTATCCGTTCTTTCACTAAAGCTATTCCTTCACTCTCTAGTATATCATTAGTTTCCCGCAATCCGGCCGTATCTAAAAAGGTTACATGTATGCCTTTAATCTCTAGTTTTGCTTCTATAATATCACGTGTGGTTCCAGCTATTTCTGAGGTTAAGGCTAATTTTCTATTTCCTAACCTATTTAATAATGTGGATTTACCTACATTTGGTGGCCCTATAATAGCTATTTCTATACCATTTTTTATAACTCTGACCCTCTTGTACATATCCTCCTTTTCCTTCATCAAAACCATTAGTTCATCTATTTTTCCTGATACATTTATTGGCTCAATGTCCTCATCAGAAAAGTCAATATTAGCCTCAAAGTCTGACAATATTTCTGTTAGAATGTCTCGCCACTTATTTATATCTTTGGACAAAGTTCCTGAATAAGTATCAATAGACCACTTTCTTTGGGTTTCTGTTTCAGCGCTTAAAAGTTCAGCTAGCCCTTCGACTTGAGTAAGATTCAGCTTTCCATTGTAAAATGCCTGCCTGGTGAATTCACCTTCCTCTGCGGGTCTAAGGTTTACGAAATCTTTCTCAAGAAAAATAGCACATATTTTTTTTATAACCGCCTGGCTACCATGTATTTGTAGTTCTACTACTTGTTCTCCTGTAAAACTAGAACTGCTATTAAAACAAAGAACGATACATTCATCGATAACATCACCACCCCAAACTATTTTCTTTAACGTGGCAACTCTTGGAGCAGGAAAATCCCCCTTTATTATTTTTTCCAAAGCAGAAAAAGCATTGGGTCCAGATATTCTTAAAACTGCAAGTGCAGATACACCTGGTGCCGTGGATAGGGCAAAAATTGTATCTTTCATAAAAAAACTTAGTTATTCATAGAATCAAAAAAGTCGTTGTTTGTCTTTGTTTGTTTGAGTTTTTCAAGTAGAAACTCTATAGCATCTGTTGTACCCATGGGTGTAAGGATTCTTCTCAAAACAAAAATTTTAGTAAGTTCTTGCTTCTCTATGAGTAAATCTTCCTTCCTAGTACCAGATTTTAGTATATCTATCGCAGGGAAAACTCTCTTGTCCGCTACCTTTCTATCTAATATAAGCTCTGAGTTACCAGTACCCTTAAACTCTTCAAAAATAACCTCATCCATCCTGCTGCCGGTATCTATTAGCGCTGTAGCTATAATGGTTAAAGAGCCCCCTTCTTCTATATTTCTAGCTGCTCCAAAAAATCTTTTTGGACGCTGTAAAGCATTGGCATCTACACCACCTGTTAAAACTTTCCCAGACGAAGGTACAACTGTGTTGTATGCTCTCCCTAACCTGGTTATCGAATCTAATAGAATCACAACATCTCTCTTGTGTTCAACCAATCTTTTCGCCTTCTCAATGACCATTTCCGCAACAGCGACGTGTCTCGTAGCAGGTTCATCAAATGTTGACGAAATTACTTCTCCCTTTACAGATCTCTGCATATCTGTAACTTCTTCCGGTCTCTCATCAACAAGCAAAACTATAAGAAAACATTCTGGATGGTTTTTTTCTATAGAATGAGCAATATTTTGTAATATTACTGTTTTACCAGTTCTTGGTGGCGCAACTATCAAAGATCTTTGTCCTTTACCTATCGGTGCAACTAGATCTATAACTCTTGAAGATTTATCTTTTATAGTAGGGTCATCAAGCTCGAGACCAATCCTTTCATCTGGGTAAAGGGGGGTTAAATTATCGAAATGAATTTTGTGTTTAGCCTTTTCGGTATCGAAAAAATTAATTTTCTTTACTTTAACTAAACCAAAATATCTTTCTCCCTCTTTCGGAGCTCTTATTACTCCTTCAACAGTGTCCCCTGTTCTTAAAGAAAACTTTTTAATTTTACTTGGACTGACATAAATATCATCTGGTCCAGGTAGGTAGTTTGCATCTGTTGATCTCAAAAAACCAAACCCGTCCTGCAAAACTTCTAAAACACCATCTCCAGATATTTCGACTCCATCAGATGCCATATCTTTAAGAATTGAGAACATCATATCCCCTTTTCTCATAGAAGAAGCGTTTTCTATATCTAATGTTTCAGCAAGTTTTAATAAATCACTTGGACTTTTGGTTTTTAACTCTGCGAGAGAAAGTTCGGTAGTATTTTCTAAATCAACCATTTGTTTTCCGGGGGATTAAGGTCAAAATCAAGTAATGTTTAAGACTTTAAAAGAACAACTCTTTTAGTTGATTTTATAAAAACTGTCAATATTTAAAAAATAAGCTACCCAAAATCTATCCCTTTGATAAATTCTACCAGTGATTTGACATTATCAACCTTGGCATCTGGTGTTATCCCGTGACCTAAATTAAAAATAAATGGATGTTTTTTAAATGAATTTATTACCTTATTTAATTCCTTTAAAAGGACGTCATTTTCTAAAGTTAGAAATATAGGATCTAAATTCCCTTGAATCATTTTCTTTGGTTGAATTTCTCTAGCTACCCAATCTCTATCTAAAAACTGATCAATTGCCAGAACATCAAACTCCTTAATATCTGAAAAATAACTATATGTAGTGTTTACTCCCCTTGGAAATACTATAAATGGTATATCGGGATGCTTTTCTTTAATTTTTTCAACTATTTTTTTTAATGGTTTGAGTGAATATTTTAAAACCATATCTGCATTTAGGGCGCCGGCCCAACTATCAAAGATTTTTATAACATCAGCTCCATGTTTAATTTGCATTAATAAATATTCTATCGTTGCTTCAGTTAATATATCTATTATTTTTTCAAACTCTAAAGGGCTTGATAATAAAAACTTTTTTGTGGTTATAGAACCTGCTTCACCTCTTCCATTTATAAGATAAGTAGCTAGCGTCCAAGGAGCGCCTGCAAAACCTATTAATGGTACATTTTTTGGTAAACTACTTTTTAACATAGTAATTGTCTTATACACTGGGCCTAATTTTTCATGGATATCTTTTACACTTAAAAGATTATTAATATCTTCTTTTTTTCTAACTGGTTCTAACTTAGGCCCTAATCCTTCTATAAACTCTACCTTTACTCCTAAAGCGTCTAATATCAGTAAAATATCAGCAAATAATATTGCTGCATCGAACCCAAATTTTTCTATTGGTTGTAATGTAACTTCTGTCGCCAAGTCTGAATTGTAACAAAGATTTAAAAAAGACCCAGCTTGCTTTCTTGTTTCCCTATACTCTGAAAGATACCTGCCGGCTTGTCTCATTAGCCAAATAGGCGGCCTATTTATCTTCTTTTTGTGTATGCAATCTAGAAAAATGCTCATCATAAATATTATATATATATATTATTAGTAGTGGTAGTATAACTTATAAAAATGGGGATAATTATTTTTTAACAAAACACTCACATGTGTAATCTTGCATTTAAAAACAAAACATCTTTTTTTAAAGCGTCTTCGAGGCCGATTTTTTAATACAGCAGAGGTGAAAAAAATTATCCACAGAAAGAAAATGTGTATATTGATGTTGGTAAAAACAACTTTATTATAATAAAATATTTTGAACAAAAAAAATTATAAACTTATTAACGACTCTAAAAAGTTATTAACATAAAAATATGGATATTTTAAAGAAAGATAATGGTTTTCCATTGGCTGGGGTGCTGGGGTACCCTATTTCTCAAAGCAAGTCCCCCAAGTTACACAATTATTGGCTTTCCAAATATAAAATACAAGGATTCTATGTACCATTTTCAGTACCTACGGATAAATTAAAAAAAACATTATCTTCTCTTGTCCATTTGGGTTTTAGGGGTGTGAATATTACAATACCACATAAGACAGCAGTATTATCTTTTGCTGATTCTATTACAGATCGTGCTTCACTAATTGGAGCAGCTAATACTCTCTATTTTAGCGGAAATGGTAAAATACACGCAGACAATACTGACGGTCACGGTTTTATACAAAATATTCTTGATACTTATCCAGATTATGATTTTTACGACAAAGTTGCCTTGATTTATGGAGCGGGCGGATCATCTAGAGCAATCGCATCTTCTCTTATATCAAATGGAATAAAGGAGGTTAGGATAACCAATAGGACACGATCAAAAGCTCAAATTATTTCTGAAAACCTAGGGGCAAAAGTTTTAGTGATAGATTGGAGATCCGCGCCTGAGAATCTTAATCAAGCTGACCTGATAATTAACACCACATCGATGGGTATGGTAGGGCAACCTGAGTTTTCACAGCCCATTTCCAGAGCATCGAAATCTGCCTTAGTTGTAGACATTGTCTACAATCCATTACAAACAGATTTAATAAAACAAGCTAAATCTCTAAATTTAAAGACTGTTACGGGAATTGGAATGCTTATAAACCAGGCAATTCCAGGCTTTGAACACTGGTTTCAAAAAACGCCAGAGATAGAAAAAGATTTGAAAGAATATCTTTTGGATGATGACAAGATATGAAAAGTTTTATCTTGGGTCTTACGGGATCAATAGCGATGGGTAAAACAACAGTTAGCGAAATGTTTAAGGACTTAGGAGTACCGGTTTGGTGCGCGGATACTGCAGTCCAAGATTTATACCAACCCAACGCCGAAGGAACTAGAAAACTAAAGAAATTTTTACCTACAGCAGTAGACAAAAACGGTGTTAATAGAGAAATTTTAAAAAAATTTATTCATAAAGATAATGAAATTCTTAAAAATATTGAAAATCTAATTCATCCCCTTTTACAAAGTTCTAAAGAAATTTTCATTAAAGAAAATCATTTGAAAGCATTAGTTGTTTTTGATATCCCTCTTCTTTTTGAAAAGAACCAACAAAAAAATTTTGATGCTACCTTATTGGTAACCGCGTCAAAAGAAACCCAAAAAGAAAGAGCTTTATCAAGAGGAAACCTATCAAAGAAAGATTTTGAATTAATAAAAAAAAAACAGCTAAATGAAAAAAATAAGATAAGAAGAGCCAACTTTGTTTTTAACACTGATAAACCAATAGAAGAGACAAAGTCAGAAGTTAAATTGTTATACCGAAAAATACTAAATAAAGAAATAGTGAGAAAATGAGAGAGGTGGTTTTAGATACAGAAACAACAGGTTTAAACTCAGAAAAGGGTGACAGAATTATAGAAATAGGTGCTGTTGAATTGATTAACCATGTGTCAACAGGTAGAGCTTTTCACAAATACATTAACCCACAGATAATTGGCGAAATGCCAGAAGAATCTTATCGAGTTCACGGATTAACAACAGATTTTCTTTCTGATAAACCTGTTTTTTCGGAAATTGTAGATGAACTGTTTAGTTTCATAGGAGAATCAAAAATTGTTATTCACAATGCCAAGTTTGATACGAAATTTCTCAATGACGAAATAAGAAGAATTCAAGTAGATAATCCCGAGAAATATTATCAACTTCCTTACAAAGAAATTGATGAAAAAAATATAATTGATACCCTAAAGATAGCCAAGACCCTTTACCCAGGTAAATCTGCTTCTCTAGACTCTTTGTGTATAAAATTTGGGATAGATATTACAAAAAGGGTAAAACATGACGCTCTTCTTGACAGCCGAATTCTTTCAGAGGTTTACCTAGAGTTAGTTGGAGGAAAACAGCCTGGTTTTATTTTTGAAAAAACAAAAAAAGGAAATTCGTTAAATTTTAATAAATCTACTGACAAGAAAGTTTTTACTAGAAAAGAAAATCTTTCAGATAGGCTTACAGCAAAAGAGAGAAGTGACCATAGGGATTTTGTTTCTAAAATTAATAATAATTTTTGGTATAAGTGAGTTTATGTATTTTCTTTGTACATTTCAAAAAAGTTAATATTCTTTATATCTACATTAGGCAAACCACTTTCTACCATAATTTGGGATATAATTCTCCTTACATAAGGAAATAGCATTTTTGGGCACTCAACTTTAATTTGCTTTTCCATTATTTCTTGAGAGACATGCGGCATTTTAAAAACACCACAGTAATCTAATTCTAATACGAATATATTTTTTTCATTTAAAGATCCAACTAAATTTACTCTTAAAGTAACCAATAATGTATCGTCATTATGTTCCTGGTTTTCCACATCTATATTAAGATTGAAATTTGACTTTCCCTTAAAATCATCTTCTTCAAAAAAAAGAAACTCCTCTTTTTTATCGAACGATAAATCTTTTATAAATTGAGACAACATTAAAATGTCGTGGTTATAAAGGAGGTTTTCAACGTAATCTTTATAAATCTCCTTTGAGTCTTTATCTGTATCCATAACTAATTTACAATTTTTAATTTTTTTTTTAAGTTGAATGAACTATATACTCATGAGATCATATTTAAAACAACAACTTTAAAAATATTTTTAAAATTAATTTATATTCTTTCATAAAAAATATTTAAACTGGATGAAAAAATAATGTTACAGATAGTTATATTAGCAGCGGTAGCCGTGTTTTTATTTTGGAGGCTAAGATCTGTTTTGGGTTCAAGAGAAGGTTTTGAGAAAACAATGCAAGAGATTCAAACTCAAACCAATAAAATAAAGCCTACACCCAGCGTCTCTAATCCTGGTGATGATTTCGATAATGATATTTCGGATTATGTTGAAGAAAATAGTGAAAATGCAAAAACCCTCAAGGAAATTAAGGCCTTAAATAAGAATTTTACAGTTGAAAGCTTTGTTTCGGGTGCGAAAAAGGCATATGAAATTATATTAATGGCTTTCGAAAATAGTGATTTGAAAACTTTAAAACCACTCTTAGATAAATCTGTTTTTGACAGCTTTAAATCGGTTGTAGATGATAGGCAAAAAAAACAACTATCGATTGAAGCAAGCTTTATAGGCATGAGAGACATTAGAATAACAAATGTCTATTTTGAAAAAAAAATCAATATGGCTGAAATAACAGTTGCGTTTAAGTCTGAAATGTCAACTGTTGTAAAAGATAAAACTGGTAAAGTTATAGAAGGTGATCCGAACGAAATTAAAAAACAGAAAGATATTTGGACCTTTTCTAAAAAACTTGCTGATAAAAAACCAATTTGGTTCCTTAAGTCTACGTCATGAAAGAAAAAGAACCTTCTTCTAAAATAGAAGATGAGTGGGAAAATTTTGTTGCTAAAAACAAAATTGTTAGAAAAAAATCAGATTCAAAAAAATATATTTTCCAGGGGGTTAAAAATTTTTCTCCGAAAGCGACGCAGATTTTTCGACTTAAATCTATTGACAGAATAGAGACTAGTAAAAAAATACATGATCAGAAAAACGAAGAAAAGAGTTTATTTAAAGTAGTAGAGAAAAATAAATTAAAAAAAATAAAGCAAGGAAAAGTTAACCCTGAGAAAATCTTGGATCTTCATGGCTTCACACTATTAAAAGCAGAAGCTGAGCTTAGGCAATTTATAGAATTATGTATCAGAGAAAATAAAAGGTTTGTGTTGGTTATTACTGGAAAAGGTAGACACTCATATGAAAGCCAAGTAACAGAGAAAAAAATTATAAAAACTGCATTACCATTTTGGCTGAAGGAAAATTTTTATATGGACAAAATACAGTATTTTTCTTTTGCAAACCAAAAGCATGGAGGTACAGGTGCATACTATCTTTTCCTAAAAAGGTCATAGGACGTATTTTTTTAAATCTCTAGCTTTTGTAAGGTTACCAATGTTTTTTTCTACAAACTTGGCTGTCACTTCAACAGTTTTATCTTCTAAATCAGGCCCATTGAAACTAACATCTTCTAGTACCTTTTCAAGAATTGTATGCAGTCTTCTCGCCCCTATGTTTTCTACAGACAAATTAACCTCTTCTGCTAGCTGAGCAATTTTATCTATTCCACAGTGTTTAAAGCTCAAATCAATTCCTTCTGTTTGCAAAAGGGCTGTATATTGCTTTGTTAGACTATTATCTGTATCAGTTAAAATTGATTCAAACTCTTCTTTTTTTAAAGCATTTAATTGTACTCTTATAGGTAAGCGCCCTTGAAGTTCAGGTAATAAATCGGACGGTTTAGAAACATGAAATGCCCCAGAGCAAATAAAAAGAATATGATCTGTATTTATTGAACCGTGTTTTGTAGATACCGTTGTCCCCTCTAGAAGTGGCAGTAAGTCTCGTTGAACTCCTTCCCTACTTACTTCAGCTCCTCTAGACGAATTGTTTGTACACACTTTATCAATTTCATCAATAAAAACTATACCGCTCCTTTCAACACGATTTCTAGCTTCTTTTGTAATAACATCTTCATCTATAAGTTTCTCTAGCTCTTGGTCGATAAGTATTCCATGACTTTCAGATACTTTTATTTTTTTCTTTTTTTTCAAGCCTCCAAGTGATTTTCCGAATATATCGCTTAGGTTCATCACGCCCATAGAGTTACCAGAATTTCCAGGTATATCGATCATCGACAAAGGGTTGCTTTTTTCTAAAATTTCTATTTCTATTTCTTTTTCATCTAGAAGACCATCCCTTAATTTTTTCCTAAAAGATTCCAAAGTAGTTTCCCGAGCATCTTCCCCCGCTATGCATGTCAGAACATAATTTTCAGCCTCTATTTTTGCTTGTTGATAGAGAGTTTTTTTAACTTCCTTTTTAATAAGTAAAATAGAAGCTTCCAATAAATCTCTAATTATTTGCTCTACATCCCTACCAACATACCCAACCTCAGTGAATTTAGTGGCCTCAACTTTTATAAAGGGCGCTTTTGCAAGTTTTGACAATCGCCTTGAGATTTCTGTTTTTCCAACCCCCGTTGGCCCAATCATCAAAAGATTTTTTGGGTAAATTTCATCTTTCAAGTTATCCTCTAACTGTTGATGACGCCATCTATTTCTCAAGGCAATGGCTACAGCTTTCTTTGCCTCTTTTTGCCCTATTATGAACCTATCTAATTCAATCACTATTTCCTTAGGCGTAAGCTCATTTATCAATTTTTTTACCCTCCAGGGTTTCATAAACAATGTTATCGTTTGTAAAGACACAAATTTCTGAAGCAATTTTCAATGCCTCGACAGCTATCTTTTCTGGGTCATTGTTTTTTTTATATAAAGCTTTGGCTGCTGCTAACGCAAAATTTCCGCCTGAGCCTACAGCTGCGATATTATTTTCTGGTTCAAGAACGTCTCCTGATCCAGTTATAACTAGTAAATCTATTCCATCAGATACTATCATCATAGCTTCAAGATTCCTTAAATATTTGTCTGTCCTCCAATCCTTGGCTAATTCCACACAAGCTTTTGATAATTGACCCGGGTAGTTTTCCAATTTTTTTTCTAGCCTCTCTATGAGTGTGAAAGCATCTGCGGTCGAGCCAGCAAAACCAGATATAACCTTAAAACCTTCGCTAGCAATTATTCTTATTTTTCTTGCGGTACTTTTAATAACCGTATTACCCAGACTTACCTGTCCATCTCCAGCAATTGTGACTCTATTGTTTTTTCGCACACCTATAATTGTAGTTCCGTGTAAAGAGCTCATAACTGATTGTCTTATTAATTTAAAGTTCTAGATATTTCTTGCGTAGTAAAAATCTCAATGACGTCATTTTCTCTTATATCCTCATAAGCTTCAAAAGCCATTCCGCATTCTTGGCCAGATTGAACCTCTTTGACCTCGTCCTTAAAGCGCTTGAGAGTTTTTAGTTTTCCGGTATGGATTACAATATCATCTCTTAATAACCTAACCCCAACATCCCTTTTAGCTAATCCTTCTGTAATTATACAGCCCGCTATTCTTCCTACACCAGTTATTTTAAAAACCTCTTTTATTTTTGCATAGCCAATAAAATTTTCTTTAACCTCTGGACTTAGGAGTCCTTCAGCTGCCTTTGTAATATCGTTAACAAGATCATAGATTATTGAATAATATCTTATATCAATATTTTTTTGAGATGCATTTTCCCTTGCGGCAGAATTTGCTCGTACATTAAAACCTATTATAATGGATTTAGATGAGATCGCCAAAGTTATATCACTTTCTGTAATTGCGCCTACGCCAGAGTGAACCACTCTAACCTCTACCTCCTCATTTTTTATTTTTTCCATAGCCTGAATAATTGCCTCACTTGAACCTCTCACATCAGATTTAACAATTATCGGTAATACTGATAGGTTCTCATCTTCCTTTGCCTTAGCTAGAAGCTGATCTAAAGAGGAGCCCATACCGAGAGAATTTTTTTTGTTCTTTAAAGTTTGCTCTCTGTAGGTTGCTATTTCTCTAGCTTTAGCCTCATTGGGCAATACATTTAATATATCTCCGGCTTCCGGTGTTCCATTAATCCCTAAAATTTCAACAGGTGAAGAAGGGTACGCCTCTTCTACCTTTCCTTTTTTATCGTTAAATAGCGCTCTCACTTTCCCCCATTGTTCTCCAACAACAAATATATCTCCCTTTTTCAGGGTTCCTTTCTGCACTAAAACAGTTGCAACTGGACCTCGGCCCATGTCCAGCTTTGCTTCAACAACAGTTCCCTCAGCCGGTCGATTAGGGTTTGCTTTAAGTTCCAACAATTCTGACTGAAGGATAATATTATCTATTAGTTTTTCAAGACCCGTTCCCTTGGTTGCCGATATCTCCGTTTCCAGTACTTCACCAGACATGCTTTCTACAATAATGCTGTGTTGGAGTAGTTCTGTTCTAACCTTGTTTGGGTCAGCCCCTTCTTTATCTATCTTATTTATTGCTACAATAATGGGAACTTCTGATGCTTTTGCATGATTTATGGCTTCTATTGTTTGAGGTTTCACACTGTCATCAGCAGCAACGACAAGAACAATTATGTCAGTAATATTTGCACCTCTAGACCGCATATTGCTGAAGGCTTCGTGACCTGGAGTGTCGAGAAATGTTAATTTTTGCTTTTTTCCCGTTTCTATTTGGTAGGCTCCAATGTGTTGGGTGATTCCACCGGCCTCAGTATTAACAACGTTGGTTTTTCTGAGAGCGTCTAAAAGGCTTGTCTTCCCATGATCTACATGACCCATTATAGTTATGATCGGCGGCCTAGAAGTTTTATTTTCTTCATTTGTATCATCAATATTTATTATAACATCTTCTACATCCGCTTCAGATACCCTGACGGGCTTATGACCAAATTCCTCAACTAAAAGTGTCGCTGTATCTATATCAATTGGTTGGTTTTTTGTTGCCATTATACCATTAGTCATTAATTTTTTTACTAAATCAGCTGATCTTTCTGCCATCCTATTGGCGAGCTCCTGAACAGTAAGAGGGGTGTCTGGAATTTGAACATCTCTTACTATTTTCTCTCTTTCCTGAGAGGTTTCCATCATTTGCCTTTTTTCTTTTTCTTGTCTCCTTCTTAAGGAAGCTATAGATCTTTGCCTGCCAGTATCATCACCCAATGCCTGAGTAATAGTAATTTTGCCTGCCCGCCTTTTGTTTTCATTTAGTTTGTTTGCTTTATATTTCGACCGATCGCCTTCTTCTCTATTTTTATTTTCATATAATGAGTTTTTTGATGATGTCTCTGTTTTAGGCCTCTTTTTTTGATTAACATTATCATTTTTATCAATAGGAAAGGTTTCTTCATTTTTTACGGATTTTGAGACTTCTTTTCTATCTTTCTCAGACTTTTCAAGCTGTTCTCTTTCTTGAGCCTTAGAAGCCTCTATAGCCTTTTTCTTTCTTAAAATCTCTTCATTGGAAGAACTCTCTGCAGCAACAATAACCTCGCTAACCTCTTCGTTTTTCTTTTCAATTTCAGGTGTCTTTTTTGTGAAAAAAACCTTTTTTTTTCTCGTTTCGACAACCACAGACTTTGAGCGCCCGTGTGAAAAGCTTTGTTTCACGGTATTCGAAACCCCTTTTAAGCCAATAACTTTGGGTTTGTTTTCTTTATTGTGGTTTTCATCCATATTTTTTCAGTCACAAAAATTATTTAAAATCGATAACATCTTTTAATTTATTTAGATCGTCTTGAATAGTTTTTTTAAATTTTTTACACAAAATACCCAAATATTGTACGTTTTTTTTGTTTATAGCTTCCTCAAAATCAAGTTTTGTAAATAAGTCTGAAGAATAGCAAACCTGATCATTGTAACGGTTTTGACCGAGAGTTAAGTTTTTAGCTCCCTTGACAGATATCACCAAACATAGTTTACCAGTGTTAAAAGAGCTTTTTATTGAATCAGACCCAATAACCAATAAACCAGCTTTCCTTGCTAAAGACAGTTGCTTTAAAATCTTCATAGTCAGCAATTTTTTTACTATTTCACAAATATTAGGGTCAACAAAAACCTTAATTCCGAAATAAGTAGTCAGTTTTTTGCTTCTTGCTAAAAGTTGAAGCGTTCTTTTTTGAGGTCTAACCCAAAATCCTCTGCCCGCGAGCTTATTGTAACAATCAGGAACAATTTCTCTTGTTGGAGACATTGCAAACCTTAATGAAGTGGCTTTTTCTAGATGTTCTCCAGTTAAAAAGCATTTTTCAGAGATATTAGTTAATTTTTTTTTCAAAAAATTTTACCAGACTTTAATCATCTGTCTTGAGAGATTTTATTATGTCTTCTGACTCTTCCTTAGATACCCAGCCCACCATTTCTCTCGCTTTCATAATTAATTGTTGAGCCTCTCCTAAAGTCATATCAAACTTTTCCAAAAGACCTTCATCTTTAACTCGTTTGCCGTCCTTAGAAGTGTAACCTCCGGCAAGCTCCCAATCAGCGCAAGTTGCGAAATCCTTTAAAGACTTAATACCATCGTTTACTAAAACATCTAACATTTGCGGGTTCAACCCTTCAAAACTGAGTAAATCTTCTTCCGCGCCCTTAGATTTTGCTGATTCTATTGATTTTTTATTTAAACTATCAATATGATCCTTCGCTCTTTCTTGAAGCTCAACAGCTGTTTCTTTGTCAAACATATCTATCGAGCTTATTTCGCTTTCATCAACAAAGGCTACTTCTTCCAAAGTGGAAAAGCCTTCCGAGACAAGTAATTGTGCAACCGTTTCGTCAACATTAAGGTGTTCCATAAACAGTGAAGATCTCTGACTAAACTCCTCTTGCCGTCTCTGAGACTCGTCTTCTTCGGTCAATATATCAATATCAAACTCTGTTAATTGGCTAGCTAATCTAACATTTTGTCCTCGACGACCTATTGCAAGAGATAGTTGATCGTTGGGAACAACTACTTCTATCCGTCTAGCATCTTCATCTAATACAACCTTGCTCACCTCTGCAGGCTGTAAGGCGTTAACAAGAAAGGTTGGGGCATCATCGTTCCAAGGAATTATATCTATTTTCTCACCTTGTAATTCATTAACTACCGCTTGTACCCTGCTACCCCTCATACCCACACATGCCCCTACTGGGTCTATGGAATTGTCGTGAGACAGTACACCTATTTTTGCTCTGCTTCCAGGGTCTCGAGCTACAGTTTTTATATTGATTATTCCATCATATATTTCGGGCACCTCCATTTTAAATAGTTCCACTAAGAACTCAGAGTTTGTTCTTGATAAAAATATTTGAGGTCCTCTTGTATCTTCCCTTACCTCTTTGATGTAGGCTCTGACTCGGTCACCAACCCGTAAAATTTCTCTTCTGATCAGTTGATCTCTTTTCAACACAGCTTCTGCTCTTCCAAGGTCGACGATTACGTTTCCGTATTCCACTCTTTTTACTTGACCATTTATTATTTGACCCACTTTATCTTTATATTCCTCGAATTGCCTCGCTCTATCGGCCTCTCTTACTTTTTGAACAATTATTTGTTTTGCTGCCTGAGCCGCAATTCTTCCAAAATCAAGAGGTGGAAGCTCGTCTTCTATAAAGTCATCTATTTTTACGTCTGAGTTGATTTTTAGAGCATCCTCCAGGAGGATCTCCACAAAATGGTTTTCAATGGATTCAACCACTTTTCTGCAGCGCACCATTCTTACGCCCCCAGAATTTCTATCTATATTAGCCCTGATATCATATTCTTGACCGTATTTAGATTTTGCAGCTTTAGCTAAACTTTCTTCCATCGCTTCTATTACCAAACTAGGATCAATTAATTTTTCTTTTGCTACAGATTCAGCGATTTGAATTAGCTCAAGCTTATTGGCTGATGTTATGCTCATAACGACTCCATTTTCTTTAATTTTTCAAAACTCATTTTATCTATGTCTAATTTTATGTCTTTTATGTCTGAAATTTCTATATTTGATACACCGCTTTTATTGCGTATATTGACTGATTTAGATGAATATCCTGCAAGCTCTCCTTTTACGGTCACGTTACCCTTAACCAC
Source organism: uncultured Alphaproteobacteria bacterium (assembly GCA_902567635.1). Taxonomy (GTDB): domain Bacteria; phylum Pseudomonadota; class Alphaproteobacteria; order Rhodobacterales; family Rhodobacteraceae; genus CACIJG01. Next base: position 1,123 of record CACFNV010000021.1, on the reverse strand, counting down.
TTTTACATTAAAGTTTTTGTATTTTGAAAAATCTTCTATGCGAGTTAGGCTTCTGTCTATTCCCGGGGAAGAAATTTCTAATCTATATGCTCCCTCAATTACATCCTCAACTTCTAAAAGAGAGGATATTTCTCGTGCAATATGTGCGCACTCTTCAACACTAACCTTTCCATCTAGTTTATCCAAATATAACTCCAATTTAGAATTTTTTCCTTCTGAGTGAACTATTTTTACAAGCAAGAGTTTTTTATCACTAAAAAAAGAACTTAAAACATCGTAAACTTTTTTTTCTAAAACTGTATTTGCTATCAAATTAATCACACGTTAACCCAAAAAAAAAAGGGCTCAGGAGCCCGGTTTTTCTACAAGCCAAAATTTCTGATCTTATAATTCATTTTTGCTTCTAAAACAATAGTAAAAACGTAAGACTAGAAATCTGAAGTTATTCCTTTGACCTCCCAATCACCATAACGGGTTGGCTCTAAACCGCCCCTACCTTTAATTTCTCTGGGCAAAGCCTTATCCTTCTCTTTTTTTCTTCTAGCCAACGCTTCTTCACGAGCCCTTTTCGACTGTTGGTCAAAAATACTTTCACGGGTCATAAAATTCCTGCTATTTAATTACTATTAATAAACTATAAGAATAGATATTTTTTTTTAAAAATCAAATAACCGGTAATTATGAGTATCATTGAAAACGTTACACCGATAAACGGCTCTAGATTTGGGGTGGCGTATAATATATTGATACAGATATTTAAAAAAAAAGTTTCATTGAAGATAGCCAAAAATTCCTTTCAGGTAGGTTACAAAAGTCTTTCAGCATCAGAAAAAGCTAAATGTAACGACTTACTTTTGAAAACATTAAAAAATATCATCTCTATAGATATTTGGATAAAGAAAAATAAGAAATCAAGAGTTAGGCTGGAGCTCCTTTGTATTTTGCGTCTTGTTGTTACTGAAATTTTTATTAGAAAGGGTAGAAAGGCAGAAATTTTGAAGAGCTTTCCAATTTTAGCTGGTAACGACAAAAAAACCTCTAGCAGCAAAGGCTACATAAAACATTTTATTCATTCAAGCTTTAAACATCTGTTAGAAAAAAATTTTACGCCTTACAGTCAGTT
>CACFNV010000020.1 GCA_902567635.1 uncultured Alphaproteobacteria bacterium | reverse complement strand
TTTGGTGATCCAGAAACTTTAGGTGAAACCAATGATGCACTCAAATGTATAGAGATGGCCATAGCTATGCAGAATAGGGTAGCAGAGTTGCAAAGCCATTGGAAAAATTTGGGTGCAGCAAATGGGATTTCAGTTCGAATGGGTATATCTAACGGTTTCTGTACAGTTGGAAACTTCGGGTCGGATTTAAGGCTTGACTATACTATCCTTGGAAGCCCTGTAAACTTAGCAGCTCGATTGCAATCGATGGCTGAATATGATCAAATGTTGGTAGATGAAAATACAAAAAACCTAATCGAAAGTGAAGTAAAAACGGCTTTTGTAAAGGAGTATACTCCCAAAGGATTTGCAAGACCAATTGGCGTATTTAGAGTAGATGGTTTCAAATCTCAGGATTATATGAAAAACCATATTAGACTCTCTCACAAAGGAAAAAGAGTTGAGATCAATGTGATTGACAGCTCAGACATAAGAGCTGCTATCGAAGAACTAAAATCTATACAAGAAGGTTTCGAGAAAGAATTATCTTCTAAGGGAGAAGGTTAATTGAAATTCTAGTGGCAGTGGACACTGGACACCGTAAGCATTTAATCTTAGATAATTATAAGGAATTGGTGTCAAAAAGCTTGCTATCACCAATCTAGGTAAATATTTCCTTTACTCTTCTGGTTGCTTTAATCGTCACTAGAGCTGTAGCTGCCAATTTCTTCTTATCCCCTTTTATTGAGAAAACTTTTGATTCACCATGAAAAATTGTTTTGCCGTAGTTTAGGATTACTGCCTCAGATATAATTTTTTCTCCATTAGCTATATTAAGAAAATTAATTTTAAATTCTATAGTCAATGGTTCTCTATCCTTCGGCATAAGAGTCATAGCTGCAAATCCAGCGGAATTATCAGCTATTGTTCCAATTACACCGCCATGGAATAAACCATGATGCTGAGTAATCTTTTTGTCGAAGTCTAATTCGATATTGGCTTTGCCGTCTTTTATAAAAGCTAATTTTGCACCCAGATAGGGCATCAATGGTTGATTATAAAAAGAGGTTTGTAATTCATCAAAATTTCTTTTCTCAATCATAATACTATTTGTGTTTACTCACATTCCAATTGCTAGTTTCCTTAAGATACGTATTGCCAGCTTCTATTGGCAAATCTTCTAAAGTAGAGCTCATGCTATCATTCCATCTATTTAAATAGCCGAAAAGTGAAATTACGGCCATAATTTCGACAATATCTGGATCTGACCAATATTCCTTCAAATCATCTATAATTTCTTTGGAAACCGAATTAGGAACTGTTGATGCAGCAAAAGCGAAGCTTAGAGCCGCTTTTTCACTTTTTGAGAACGCACTTGACTCTTTATAATTCCAAACCTCTTTAAGGCGTTCTTCACTTGTTCCGAACCTTTTTGCGCCTAATATAGTATGTGCTTGACAGTATAAACAGCCCGAAGCAAAACTTGTGACATACCCAATCAGCCTTTTAAATTCAGGTGACACCTCTCCATTACATTCCATAACTGCTTTATTCAAATTAGTGAAAGCTTCTGCTAACTTTGGATGGTAACTCATTGTTCTCACTGAACTGGGAATAACGCCTAATGGTCCTTTAAAAAACTCTAATTTTTCTAATAATTTATGATTAATCTCATCTTCTTTTAGGGCTTTTACTACTTGCATTATTTGTTCTTTCTAATAATTTCTAGTTGAGGTATTTATATTTTACTTTTTAGCATGTGCATACATATTTAAACCAAACAAAATAGAAGTTATTAAAAATATTCTATTGCTAAAGTAAATTGCATCTTAATTGCGTCTTAATCTTTTTTCTAGCCTAATTACGTGTGTAATATAATTGAATTAACAAAAATAGAGTTATTCCTCAAACAAATAGGTCTTTTGATAAATAAGTACTATTTTAGGATCCCCTCATACATAGGTTTGGGTTTATATTGGGAGTATGAGGGGACTATTTGGCTGCAACATGCATGCCATGTAGGAAATATAACACATAAAAAAGAGAAAAAAAATATATGTTTATTTCTAATAAAAAACTCTCATTTCTTTAGTTTTTTTATTATTCTGTTATCTATAAAAATAAATCATAAAAAAGGAATTCGTGTTGCCAGGTTTTGAAATCATAGGAAAAGAAGAAAAAAGTGCAGTCAATCGACTTTTTGAAGAAGGAAAAATCTTTTTTGCACATGGTTTTGATAATAAAAGAAAACACTTTCATGTAAGAGAGTTTGAAACTGAATTAAAATCAGTCTTTGCCCAAAGGATGTCCGACTCTTTATGTGTTTCGTCTGGTACAGCCGCTATTAAAATTGCGCTAAAAGCACTTAATATTAGACCCGGTGATGAGGTTATTACTCAATCATTCAACTTTATTGCCACCGTTGAAGCAATTGTAGACACAGGTGCCAAGCTAATCTTAACAGGTATAGATGATACCCTAAATATGGACCCAAGAAGCTTATCAAATCTTATTTCTAAAAAGACGAAGGCAATTGTTCCTGTTCATATGTTAGGAGTACCAGCAAATATGCCTTCTATAAAACAAATTTCGAGAGAATATTCTATACCCATTATAGAAGATGCATGTGAGGCGATAGGGGCCAAAGTAGGCGATACGTTCGTGGGCGGTTTAGGTGATTTTGGTATTTATAGTTTTGACTTTGGCAAGATGATAACAACAGGAGAAGGTGGAGCGATTTTCTCAAAATCAAAAAAGTTAGGAAAGATAGCCAGAATGTATCACGATCATGGCCACAAAAATCTAGAAGGTATTCCAAGAGGTAAGGATACAGCTGGGGTCATTGGTTTTAATTATAGGATGACAGAATTTAGCGGGGCGTTTGGGAAAGAGCAGCTAAAAAAATTTCCAAGAATTTTGGAAGAGTCAAAGAAGCGATTTATTGCATTAAAAAAAAACATAAACCATGAGGAAATTAAATTCCGACACATAAGAATTGAGGATCAACCAAATTACGATACGTTTGTTGCTGTCATTGAAAATAGTTCATTAAGAAAGAAAGTAATCGATACTTTAAATAGGACATCTTTTGGAACAAAAAATTTACCGGATGCATTCAATTGGCATTGTGCATATTTTTGGAAGCATGTTGATAAAAATATTAGAACAAAAGAAGTTAAAGAAGCATATAAAAAACTTATCAAATGTGTAGCTATTCCAATTTTAATTTCGCGGAGCATTAGTGAATACAAAAACTTAGCGAAAGAGATAAATGCCTGCAAAAGATGAATACGTTTTTTTAGTTGTACCAGCTAGAAAAAATTCAAAGAGACTAAAGAATAAAAACGTTAAAGACTTTGAGGGTTTTCCTCTCTTTGAGTGGAGTTTTGCTGCCGCCCTTTTTGTAAAAAAAACACTTAACTCAATTGGTCTATCAAATGTTGAAATAGTTTGTTCCAGTAACGACAAGAAAATAATAGAGATAGTTATCAAAAAATACTCTGGAGCAATAAGTCCAGTAATTAGAGAAGAGAATCTATCCGGGGATAATATTACCTTAGAGTCAGTAATAATTCAGGCAGTAGAGGAAATAGCGAAAAAAAAAGGGTTAATTAACGCTTTGGAGGGCAGGTTTATTTTACTTCAACCAACATCTCCAATAAGGGCAAAAACAGATCTGATTGAATTTTGTAAAATGTTTGCTAAAACAACAAAAGAGTTTTCTATATTATCGGCCAATGAAAATTATAGCGATTTCAAGGATATTTACTCCATAAAAGAAATTAATACTTTAGATGGAGTTGCTTTGATTGTTGGAAGTAAAATAAATAAAAGAGTTAAACTTTCAGAAAAAAGCGCCTTCATTGATGGGAGTATATACTCAGGAGAAATTAGTGCTTTGAAAAGAAATACATTTATGCCCAACAACAAAACTCTTGTTTTTCTTCAGTCTACTCCTTGGTCAGTAGATATTGACACGCAGAAAAACTTTGATGAGGCGGTCAATTCTTTGCACAAATTTAAAAGTGAGGGGATTGAAGTTGTCAAACCAGAAATTTGACATAATTATTGTGGGAGCAGGAACTGCTGGGCTAGAAATTGCAAAAAATGCCAGTCTAGCTGAGTTGAGAGTTTGTATTATCGATCAAGGTGCATCTGATGGAAAAGGTTTTTATAACAAAATCCCGCTTTTGTCCGGGAAAATGCTATCGAATGAAAAGTATTGTCTCAATTTGATTTCAGAAAAACAAAAATCTTTGCAAAACAGAAAAGTTCCAATCCTACAAGGGATTGGTTTTGGAGGCTCTGGTCTGATCAATGGAGGAGTATCTTATCTCGGTTATGAAAACAAATACAATGACGTTTTCCACTTTTGGCCAAAGAGTTTTTACTCTAGAATGAAAAATCAAATTTTTAGTGGCAGTTTTAACTACAACAGGAATTTTGGGTTTTATGATTCTTTAACCGAATATTTTGCCCAAGGACTTGTGAAATTAAATTATAAAGAAAACGATGATCTAGATGATGCGAAAGAAGGATTTGGATTGCTCCATATAAACACGCTTCATTCCAAGAGAAATAATTTTGTTAATGATTTTATTTCAAATGCCAAACATAAAAATATTACCAGAATTGCTAATTCAAAAGTACAAAAAGTAATTTTAAAAGATGGGATTGCTTCTGGGGTTATTTATAAAAACGCAAATTTTCCAGATAAAAATCAGACAGTCCATGCAAGAAAAATCATTATTTCTGCAGGGACTATTTTTTCCCCTCAGATTTTACTCAAATCAGGAATAGGTGATGTGAGCTCTCTTAAGAAAACTGGGATAAATGTTAAGGTTGTCAATAAGCATGTAGGAAAACACCTAAAGGATCATGCGAATTTTAGAATTGATTTCGAGTGCAAAGGTTTTGACACCATTAATCAAAAGTCAAAGGGATTGAAACTACTTGTAGAGATATTCAAGTATTACTTCAAAAAGAACTCTATATTGAGTGGGTGTGGTAGTTCTCTAGGGTGGAATAGTGAAAACTTTGACGATGTAAAAGATCAGGATAGTTTAGTGAGGTATCACCTGGTTCATTTTACTCAAAAGAGAGAACAGATTTCTTCCAAAGGAATTAAATTTGAAGATGGGCAGTTGGCTTCTATTGGGGCTTTTCAGGTTTTTCCAAAATCAGAAGGCGAATTGATTTTTGACTCAAGAGGGGGATTCAAGGCAGACCCAAATTATTTAAGCAACTCTTTTGATAAAAAACTAGCTAGCAAGGCTTTGATGAATGGAATAAAAACAATAAAAAATCTTGGCTTCAAGCCCGTATATCATCTTAAAAATGATAGCTCATATTTAAAACATATTGAGCAAAACACCTTCTCTGGTTATCACTTGATTGGAACAAATAGGATGGCGGAAAATAAGAATAATGGTGTAGTCGATAAGCAATTTAAAGTATTTGGTACACAGAATCTCTATGTTTGTGACGCTTCAATTTTTCCTGACTTTGTTTCAACCCACCAGTATCTTCCAACGCTGGCTATGGGGAAAATGTTCTCTTCACAGCAGAAATGGATTAGTTTTTAGATTTTTCAAAGAATGTTTTCTGGGTTTTTAACGACCAAATTTTATTCTGTCCAAGTATTTTGATGAATTTTTCAGAAGAGTTCCCTGACCCAAAGCTTTTATCAGATCCATGTTTAGTTGCCCATTTTTTCTTTATTATTTCCTCAAGAGACGCATTATTTTGATAACTATAGTTTGTTACGCTTCTTGAGAAGGATCTATTTTTTTGTCTTGAACCTATATTTATGGAGGGAACACCTAAAAATGGTGCCTCTCTTACCCCAGCAGAGCTATTCCCGACAAGCAATTTAGCATTTTTCAGTAAAACAGAGAAATAATTGAATCTCATAGAGGGAATTATCTTGAATCTCTCTTTCGGTAACTTTCCTATTTCTTTAAAAATTAAGTCACTGCCTGGATCATTATTGGGGGCAATGATTACAAAATTCTTATTTGTTTTTTTAAGTGCTCCACAAATATTCGAAGTTTGTTTCTTCAATTCTTGAATCTCAGAAGTTACGGAGTGAAAAATAAAGATACCAAAATTTTCCCAAGGAATTTCGTAATATTTAAGAACATCCATTAAGTTAATGGGTTTCTTCGTTTTGTGCGTATCTAACTCCGGGGAGCCTATTATAAAAACCCTATCCGGGTGTTCTCCCATCCTAACTAATCGATTTTTTGCTGATTGGGAGCTAACAAAATGAGATGTGCATAGTTTTGAATTACAATGCCTATAAACCTCGTCAATTGTTCCTGAAACTTCGCCTCCTTCAATATGAGTGCTCCGCACGTTTTGTGAAGCGCAGACTAATGCCGCACTTAATGCTTCCACTCTATCACCATGAATTAAAACCATATCAGGTTTTATTTTTTTTACGTAGTCTGAAAAACCCATAATAGTTTTGGCAAGAATTTTCTCTAAGGAGTCGCCTTCCATCTGATTAATAAATTCTTCTCGCTTAGCACCCCTAACTCTTGCTACTTCAATACTTGTTAGACCATATTTTTCTAATAAGTGCATCCCTGTTACGAAAAAATAAATATGATAACCATTATTCTTAGCTATAGAAGCTAAAGGTTCAATTTTACCGAAGTCTGCTCTAGTTCCGGTGATGAATAAAAGTTTTTTCAAATTGCTTTTCTTTTCTATTGTATATCAGTCCACTTTATTTGCTGATTTTTCTTAATTTCTTTCCTTGCTCTTTTACCAATAACTTTTTGATACTCGTATCCTGGTATTTGACCGTTGCCTGGTCTTCTGGCCCATATATTTTCTCTTGTTAACAGAGTTCCCCTAGGAATATCAATATCTGCAACTATTGAAGATCTTGCAAATTTATAAACTTCTTTTTCTGTTTCAGCTACAAATTTTTTTCTGTCTCGAGCTGCAGAAATATCTTTGCTTTTTTTTATCAAATATTCCAGCTCGGATGGATCCATAGAGCAAGAAATATCTGGACCCTTCCTTTTTTTTGTATCTGTAAAATGTTTTTCAACAATCGTTGCTCCCATAGCGATGGAGGCCAACGCCATTTCAGGTCCGATTGAATGGTCTGAAAAACCTATTTCAGCATTTGGAAAGTTGGCGTATAGATCTGTAATGCTACCCAAAGAAATTTGGTCAGGAGGACAAGGGTAAATATTGGTGCATTCCAAGATTGCATAATCGACATTGGAGGCCTCAAGAATGCTAACGGGTTTTTTAATTGATGAGCTTGTTTGCATCCCTGTAGATAGAATAACTGGTTTCCCAATTGATGCAATATGTTCAATCAATAGAAAATTGTCGCATTCGCCTGATCCAATCTTGAAAGCAGGTATTTCAATTTCAGCTAGAAAGTCTGCAGCTCCTCTAGAAAATGGAGTGGAAATATAGATCATACCTAAGTTTTCAGTAAATTCTTTTAATTTAATTTCCTGATCCTTTGTTAAACAGCATTTTTTCATAATTTCCCAAATTGACTTTTCAGCATTTGGAGGAACAATTTTTTTCGCATCTTCTGTCATTTCATCATCTAAAAAATGAGTTTGATGTTTTATAGCTTCACACCCAGTTTTTGCTGCAGCGTGGACCATTTTTTTTGCTAAATCTAGGTTGCCCCCATGGTTTATACCTAGTTCAGCAATTATTAGAGGTGTGAAACCTTTGCCTATTTTTCTGTTAGCAATTCTCATTATTATTAAACCTATCTTTTAAATCTTGTGTATTTACAATATAACGAAGAGTGAACAAAAAAGCTTTTAGTTGTTGAAATTATTGTTAGCAGAACAAACTAAGTAGAGATCGATTGAGAATTTTTATCAAGAATTTTATCCCTTATTTAATTGCCTTTATATATAGAGCAATATGGTATCTTCTTTTCCCTTTTATCTATTTCTATTTTTTGTTTAGGTCAATAAAAGAACCAGGATATGAAAAAAATTTTCTTGAAAGGCTTGTGCTGTACAAATCTCAATTCCAAAATGCTATTTGGTTTCATGCAGTCTCTCTTGGGGAATTGAGAGCAGCACGCCCAATTTTCTATAAACTTTTAAAAAATAATGAGAGATTATTATTAACAACACTGACTTTGGCAGGTAGAATAGCTGCTCAAAAAGAGTTTAAGGATCAAATCAATAAAGGTGAAGTTGCTGTATTCTATAACCCTTTAGAATTTGATTTTTTGTTTTATAAATTCATTAGAAAACATAATCCTAAGTTTTGTGTGATATTAGAATGTGATCTTTGGCCCGTAATGATATCGTCTATAAAACGGGCAGGTGTACCTTTAGTTTTTGCTCAAGCCCAGTACCCTGAGAGAGGATTTAAAAGAGACAAAAGCTATCCATTTTTAAAAGGAAATTTAATAAAAGAATTTGATTTTATCCTGGCAAAATCACAAAAGCATTTAAAAAGATTTGAATTTTTTGGAGGCAAGAAGATTTCAATTATGGGTGATATGCGTTTTGAATTAGATATTCCTAAAAATCATTTAAAAATGGCAGATTCATTTAAAAGAAGGTTTTTGAAGAATCATTTTACTATTTGTTTTGCCAGCATTGGAAAAAAAGAAGATAAAATAATTGTTGAAGTGATGAGGAGGATTTTACAAAACTCGCTAAGGGCAGAAAATTTAAGGTTCTTTTTTGTTTTTGTGCCTAGACACCCTAATGATTTTAAAAATTGTGACCGTTTATTTAAAGGTACGTCCATTAGAATAAAAAAAAGAAGTGAGCTATTTGAAGATAATTTAAATCCAGCAAAAAGGTTGGCCTTAGACCATACAATTTTAGATTTTGATGCAATTTGGGGTGATAGCTTAGGTGAATTAAATTTTTATATGAGCCTTTCAGATATCGTTTTTATGGGAGATTCATTTAATGAAGAAGGCTCTCACAACATTATAGAGCCATTTGCACTTGAGAAGCCTGTTTTAGTAGGTCCCAGCATTTGGGGAATAGAATACCCTGCAATGGAGGCGCTTGAGGCAAAAATTTTAAAACAAGTCTTTAGCAAGGAAGAGTTAATCAAGGAGTTATGGAATTTTGGAGAGAAATTTAAAAAAAATGATAGAGATTTAGAAAATTTGAGTACAAAACTTTCGAGCTTTTACAAATTACATTCAGGAGCTGCAAAAAGATTTTATGATATGTTAAAAAACAAGAATTTAATAAATCCTGATATCAGACCTGAGGTAAAAAATAAAATTAAGAAAAAACAAAAGATGTAAGCAAAATTTTTTTAAATATTCTTTTTTTGATTCTGTAGACTTGGTATGAATAGTAGTAAGACAGCAGCGAGTACTACCATTATAGATACAGTGTAAAAAGCTATTTTATAATTGCCTGTGGAATCAAAAATCACACCAGCGAACACTGGTCCAGTAACTGCCCCAATTGCACCAAAAAAAGTTATTTTACCGAAAACCGCACCTAATTTTTCGAGTCCAAAATTTTCAGCAATTATAAATGGTGCAACTGTGAAGTGTCCTCCATGAGAAAAACCATATAAAGGAAGAAGTAGGTATATCAGTAATACACTTTCAGTTGTGGCTATTCCAAAAAGCGCAATTGCCATCGGAATTATGCATAAAATATATGTCAGTTTACCTCCTAATCTATCAGCCAAAAAACCAATTGCCAATCTTCCAAAAATACTTGAAAATCCAATTATTGAGAGCAAAAGAGCACTATCTTCAATCGATAATCCAATGTCTTTTCCGTAAGGTACGATATGGGTCATGGTAGTAAACATCGCAAAAAAAATAAAAAGTTGACAAGCTGCTAATACCCAAAAGTGGGAGTTTGAAGAAAAGCTTGTTTGGTTCATTTTAAAACCTTCTTTCCCGCAGTTTTTAGGTAAACTCATAAACATCGCTGCTATCAAAAGTCCAACACTTGATGCAGTTCCCAAAAATAATACTGCCGAACGCCACCCAAAATTAATGATTAAAATTGCTATAAGTGGAGGTAAAAGCATTTGTCCGAGTGCAGTACCCAATTTAGCAATTGAAGTCATGATACCGCGTCGTTTCCCAAACCATTTAGCAATAGTCGACAAAGTAGAGATATCATGCGTACTCAACCCAGTGCCTATAAAAAAGATAAAAATAATAAAAAGGTGCCAAATTTGACTAGAGTAAGATAGAAGAATAAAACCTATCCCAAAAATTAAACCATTAACTCCAAGAACTAATCTGGGACCAAACTTGTCGTTTAAATAACCCCCAGGAATTGCTAAAACTCCCCAAGCTAGCCATCCAGCCGCGCCAATTGCAGATAAGATAGTTCTGGACCAACCGAAGTCTCTCTCGAACTCTGTTATAAGCACTCCGTAAGTAAAAAGCATTCCTACAATTATAAATTGAGTTGTGAACGAGCCTAAAATAACCCCAGTTTTTTTCATCTGTATATCCACTAATTTCAGAGATATTAAATTAAACCTCCTATTGAGACCTCTAAAACATACATTTTACAAAACATCAATATTTAATATTGAAGATAATTATTAGGTCGCTAACATTGATATTAAATTTAATATGTTCTGAAAAATTGGTGTGATTAATATGGAAAGAGAGAATGTTTGTTTAGTTATTGGCGCAGGAGCAGGTATTGGGGCAACTGTTGCGAAAAGATTTGCCAGATCAGGTTATTATTCAGTTTTATCAAGACGAACAGATAAATCTGGGTTAGATTTCGCTGTCGAGAGTATCAAAAATAATGGAGGTCAAGCCAAGGGCTATATCATTAACGCCATAGAGGAAGGCGCCATTGAGAGTCTAATAAATGAAGTAGAAGAAAATATTGGCTCTATTCAAGTAGCTGTATACAACTTGGGATCTCAAATTGGAAACAAAGGTTTGTATGAAACTTCTGACAAAGTTTTTGAGCGAGGGTGGAAGATGGCTACACTGGGCCTTTTTAGAGTTGCAAAAAGTTTGTTTCCTTATATGGAAAAAAGAGGAAAGGGAACTTTACTAGTTACTTCTTCAACTGCAGCAGTCAGAGGTAACAAAGGCCAGCACTCCCATGCCGCTTCTATGGCAGGCCGAAGAATGCTTTGTCAGACATTCAACGCCGAGTTTTCTCCAAAAGGAATTCATACGTCACATATAATAATAGATGGGGCTGTTGACGCGCCGGATACTCTGGGGAAAATGCTGGGTGAAGAAGCATATCAAAAAATGCGAAAAGAAAAGGGTCTTGAGAAAGATGGCCTTCTTTTGCCAGAAGAAATAGCCGAGACTTATTATCATCTGGCTCACCAACATAGATCTGCTTGGACACATGAAATCGATCTACGTGCATATAACGATTTGCCATGGTGGAACACTGCTCATACGGGAGCACAAAATTTTTAGCCAATAATAGAAAATTTTTTCGGTGTAAACCAAGAGTTGTCTGAAGCAGGATTTTTTGGAAACAATTTCATTTGTTGTGTTCCAGAGGCCATTAATTCTCCTTTGTAAATCAATTCACTTTGAGTGAAAGCAAAGTTTTTACCTGATTTAAGTATCTTAGAGGAAGCTTCTACTTTTCCTGGAGGGCAGGGATTAAAAAATTGAATATTTAAGGCTAGACTGAGGCCTCCAATTTTACCTTCATTTAGTAGATCAACTACAAAGAACATTGATGCATCTAGAATAAAAGATATAGTACCTCCATGGGCTATAGTTCCTTCAGTGTGACAAAACTCCACAGGTATAATCCAATCAACTTTAAGGCTCTCTTTTTGTCTATTAAGCTCTACAACAGTAGGTTCTAATTGCTCCTGAATTTTTGCATATCTTATTTCCGATGGTAAACTCATTAAATGTGACCTGTATAATTTCTTCTAGAAAGTTTTTCTTTGCAATTTAATCAAAATAAATCCAGTAGGGAAGACAAAATTACTCCTATTGCTCATAGAGGTGGTAATGAAGTTGCTCCTGAAAATACAATCGCCTCGTTTAAAGACGCATATAACCTAGGGTATCGTTGGCTTGAGACAGATGTAAGGCTATCTAAAGATAAAGTTCTCTATGCCTTTCATGACGAAAATTTAATCAGACTTTTGGGCAAACCTAATAAGTTTTCGGAGTTAAATTCATGGGAAATTGACGGACTATTAATAGATAGCAAACATCAAATACCAAGGTTTGATTTTTTAGCGAACACTTTTTCAGATGTTGTTTTCAATGTAGATGCAAAAACTTTTGAAGCGGCAGAGGTTTTAGTTAATTTGATAAATACGAAAAGGATTAAAAATGATTTGTGTGTAGGGTCATTCCAACAGGCCACGATTAAATACATGCGAGAAAATATTTTTAGAGATGTCGAAAGTGCTTTCAGTATGCAAGAAGTGTTAAGCTTATTTTTTCACAGAATAACAAAAAAATCAGGAGATTTTGCAGGAACATGCCTGCAAATTCCTTTGAAATACTTTGGAATTAACTTAATCACATCAAATCTGATTAACTATTGTAAAAAAAATAACATAAAGGTCCATGTTTGGACAATCAACGATGAAGCAGTAATGGCTAGGCTCGTTGAATTGGGAATAAATGGTATTATGACTGATAAATGCAGAAGTTTACTCAAGGTGCTTCAAAAACAGGTAGATTTCAATTCTTAAAAGTTGATCACAAAAGAAAAAGGAAAAAAGTGAAAGATAGAAAACCTTCTATTTTGGTTTTGGCCATTGCTGCTGCTGCGGCTGTAACCGGGCTAGCTTTTGTTGCACCCACTCTAATTTTAATCAAGGAGCATTATGACGTGACTTCAAATGAGGCTCAGTTAGTAATAACTGCTTATTTAGTAGCTATATCTATTGGGCAAATTCTTTGGGGCCCAATATCTGAAAAATTTGGAAGAAGACCAATTCTTTTAGTTGGTTCTCTTTTATATACACTTGGAGGTTTTTTAGCCTCACTTGATCAGAGTTTCATCAATCTAATTTTATACAGATTTTTGCAGGGACTTGGAGCTGGCGCCTGTCTTTCGATGCCAAGAGTAATGATAACAGACGTTTACTCAAGAACTGAGGCAGCTGGAAAACTATCATTGTTGTTGGCTACTATGGCAATATTTCCTGTTTTAAGTGTCTCAATGGGTGGAGTTAGCGGGGAAAAATTTGGGTGGCAGTTCAACTTTCTTGTAATGTTTTTACTCGGATTTTTTATTTTTGTGGGAAATATTTTTTATGCCCCAGAAACTATTCAATCCAAAGTAGATCAATTGAGTTTAAAAAGAATATTGGTGGGAGTTAAGAGTTTATTTACGAATAGAACATTCTTATACTTAACTCTTATATCTTCTGTGCAAGCAGCTGCATTTTTTTCAATGGCTGGATTTATGCCTTATCAATTTAAAAGACTTGGAGCTTCGCCTTCAGAATTCGGAATGTGGTTTGCGTTAACCAGTTTAGGATATATTACAGGAAATATTGTAAGCAGCAGAGTTTCAAAAAAAATTAAGTTGGAAAAAATATCTTTAATTGGGTGCTATTGGTCATTTATTGCGATTTGTTCCATGTCTTTTTGTTTGCTTGACTCTTTATCTTTTCCAATAACTCTTGCAATTGCCTGTTTCATGTACGGCGTTGGGAATGGATTAGTGATTTCCAATGTTGTTGTACTTTCAATCTCATCTGTAGAAAAAGAAAATTCTGGTTTGGCAAATGGGATTATGGGAGCAATGCAAATGATATCTGGTGGGTTGCTCGGGAGTCTAATTATTTTTATTGGGGGCGATGAAAGTTTTTTTAGGGCGATTTTGTGTCTTCTGGTATTAAGCTTTTTAGCAATAGTCTGTTGCATTTCTGTTTACCTAAAAGGTTCAGACAGATTTAAATAGGTTTAAGCGAGAAATAATTAGTATTTCTAAAACCACAATTACTATTCTCCAAATGTGATGAATGGTAACAAATGTAGCATCAGATGATAGCACTATTGCCATTAAACTCATTTCAGTTACACCGCCTGGAACAAAAGAAATGAACAAAATTTCTTGCGGTATTATTAGCAACTGAACTAACAAGAAGGAAAGAAAAAAAGCCATAGTTAGCATAATGGCAGAAGAAATAGCCGATAGCAGTAGACATTTTCTCAGAAGATTAAAGTTTAAACCTAATAAGCGAGCACCTAAAGCTATGCCGACCACAAGTTGGGAAATAAAGAGCAACCAATCTGGGCAAGAGAAGTTTATTATCCCGGAAGTGTTTAAAAATGCTGACAGGAATAGGGGGCAAATAAAATATTTTGCTGGGACGGAAATTTTATACCCTAGAATTAAACCAACAATAGTGGTTAGAAAAAGAAACTCTAAATTATAATCAATTGATGCGTTTGAAAGTATTTCATCTGTAAATCTAATAGGATTTTTAAAAAAAATCAGAAAAAAAATAGGAACAATAATTACCACTATCATTATCCTCAGAAAATGCTGGATAGTTATAATCCTCTCATCACCTCCGTATCGCTCTCCTGCATTAATACTTTCTAATAAGCCTCCCGGTGTTGCACTGAAAAAAGCTGTTGCCTTGTCGTAGTTGCCTAATTTTCGAAAAATTAGATAATTAAATTGTTGGCAAATAATTGTTAAACAGACCACTCCGAAGAAGGTTATCAGGAGTTCTATCGATAAATATGATGAAATACCTTTAAAACCAGATCCAATTACAGATCCAATGATTCCAAAAAAGAAATATCGAACTTTGTTGGGAACAAAGTAGTTTTCTCGTCCGATCTTGTTAATTGGTTTTACAAAAATAGCGGTTACTAAAAAACCTCCGAATAGAAATGCCATAGGTATATTTAATAAACTCAAAAAATAACCTGATGTCCCTCCAAAAACTATGAGAAAAATAGTTGTGAGCAAAAACTTTATATTATTTATTTTATTAATTTTTCACTTTCTGCAGATTTCTTTTGAGTTTCAATTCTATCGAGTAGCATTATAAAAAAAGGATACACTTTAAAGTTACAAAGGGAAAAAATATATGAATAAAAAAAAATTATTTGAGTGGATGACAAATTATGTTGATGAAAATAAATTTAATGGTTGTAGCTTATTAATCGCAAAAAACAATAAGATTTTATTTGATGCTGGCTACGGTTACATAGACAAAAATAAAACAAAACCCTTTGGGTCAGATTCTATAGTTAGAATTTTTTCTATGACTAAGGCAATAGTTTCAACGTGTTTATTGACTCTCCTAGAAAAAGAGAAGATACCAATAGAAACAAAAATATCTAATTTCATACCTCAATTTACACAATGCTATGCTCTTGTTAACAACGCTACAAGTATTAGTGATGTGAAAAAAGTTCCAACTCCCACTATTGCTCAATTATTAAATCATACTTCTGGTTTGTCTTATTTTTTTAATGAAGATTTGCTGGCACACGAATATATGAAGAGGGATATTACCACTGCCCCAAATAATTCGAATTTAAAAGATACAGTAAACAAACTAGCTGAAGTTCCACTTGCTTTTGAGCCAGGGTTATTTTGGAATTATTCAGTGGGCATTGATGTCGCGGGTAGAATTATAGAAATAATTTCAGGAAAAGCTCTGAATATATTTTTAGAAGATTGTCTTTTTCAGCCCTTGAAAATGACAGATACTTCTTTTTATTTGGCTGCTAAAAACAGAGAAAGGTTAGCAGATTGCTTTTTCTTTGAAGATATGACACGAAATTTTCGACCACTTGAAAACCTTTACAAAAATTTTTCATTTAATAGAAGGGAAGTAACGAATTTTTCTGGCGGGTCAGGTCTATTGTCAACAGCAAATGATTATTTAAAGTTTGCTGACTTACTAATTAATGATGGAAAGTTAAGTGGAAGAAAATTTTTACCTGAGAGTGTGGTTAAAAAAATTAAAACAAATAGCTTGGCGAAGGATATTGCGTCAATTGGGGTGAAGTCTTTTGCCCAAATGTCGACTAGAGGAATGGGGCATAGTCTAGCAGGAAGTGTAATTATAAAACCAAACATTGAATTCCCCAGCAATATTAATGATTTCGGTTGGGGAGGTATGGGAAGCAATTATTTTTGGATAGACTTTACCAGAGGGCTTTGTGCTATTTTCATGACACAATTGATCCCTTCATCAGCATACCCAAATAGAAAAGAACTTAAAGCTCTCTTGTCATGCTAGAAATGCTATATACGCATAAAAGCTATGCATTCAAAGTGGTTGTATTAATGTTGAAAAATTTTTATCAATTTATACTTGAGTTTTATCAAAGTTCCTCCCTTACTAGCCGCTCCCTTGAGCGGCTTTTTTTTACAAAATTTAGCTTGTTGAAATACGCTTGAAAGTGGTACCTTTTCTCTTGAGCGAATATGGGAGGACCCGAAATCGTTTTCAGAATTATTTTAAAAGGCTTAGGAATATTCTTTTTAATATCATGGTGGATTGTCAGTGGTTTCTGGCGTCGGTGGCTATCCATATATTCCTTGTTTATCAGTTTGAAAAAAATGTTTTTTAAAAAACAATCAAATAAGAAGGACTGAGTGCAAAAATGAAAGATTTTAATAATGACTTAACTAACCATTCACTATTTCTAGATGAAGAACATCAAATCCTTAGAGATCAAATAAAAAGATTTGTAGATGAAAAAGTAAAACCGAACGGAATTGAGTGGGAAAAAAAAGGTTTTATCCCTCGTGATATATTTGTTGAAATGGGTAAGCTAGGCTTTCTTGGAATTACTTACCCTTCTGAGTATGGTGGGTCTGCAATGGATTCTCGAGGAAGCGTAGTGTTAGCAGAGGAATTAGGAAGATCAACTTTTTCAGGCTTTGCAATTGCAACTCTTGTACATACCGACATGGCATCCGTTCATCTTCTTAATGTAGGCAGCCAAGCTCAGAAGGAAAAATACTTAAAAGAAATCATTTTAGGAAAGAAAATATCCTGCGTTGCAGTAACTGAACCTCATGTAGGATCGGATGTTAAAAATATTTCTACAAAAGCAAAAAAAGTAGGTGATAAATATTATTTAAATGGATCAAAAATATATATTACTAATGGAGTTCATGCAGACATTTACTTTGTTGCTGCTAAGACCGCAGAAAATAACAATCGGGCAGAAACTATCACAATTTTTATAGTAGAGAAGGGTAATCCTGGTCTTAAGATAGGTAGAGTACTAGATAAACATGGTTGGAGAAGCTCTGATACTGCTGAACTATTTTTTGATCACTGTGAGGTTTCGGAAATTAGCATTCTTGGCACGAGGAACCGGGGATTCTATGAGATTATGAAAAATTTCCAAAATGAAAGATTGGTTATGGGCGCAATGGCTATGGGAGAAGCACAAGCTGCTATTGATTTAACTGTTGAGTATGTAAAAAATAGAGACGCCTTTGATAGGAAGCTTTGGAACAATCAGACCATTCGTCATCGTTTAGCTATGCTTCAGTCTAAGGTTACAGCCGGCAGATTCATGGTATATTCTGTTGCTAATAAAATTGGCGCAGGTCTAGATGTCATAAAGGAAGTGTCAATGATTAAGGTTTATTGTGGAGAGTTGGTTAATGAAGTAATGTATACTTGCTTACAGTTTCATGGCGGAAGCGGTTACATGACTGATTCTGCCATAGAACGACTTGCCCGTGATGCCAGAGCGCAATCGATAGGAGGAGGGGCAACCGAGGTTATGCTGGAAGAGATTGCTAAAAGGATGTAGTTACTCCAAGCTCTTTGTACTGATAATCAAAATTTGATTTCTAATAAAGGTTTTCATCTAATGCATTGTAAGCTAATGCAAATCCATCTTGATCCCCGTAAGCTCCAATTTTGTTTAGGGTCTGCGAATGATTGTTTATGCTCTCTTTTGTTAAAATAAAAGGAAGTCTTGGCATTTTACTGGCTTTCTCGCTTAGACTTATGGCGCTTTTCATGAGATTATTACTATCAAAGTAATAGTCAATCAAACCCCAAGAGTGGGCGGTAAAGGAATTTATTTGCTCTGCTAATAGGACTAATCTCTTTGTTTTTGCTGGGCCTAAAAGAGCATTAAGCCTTGGAATGGATCCCCAACTCATATTCAAGCCTCTTTCTATTTCTGGCACATAAAATTTGGAAGAACTTGATGCAATTCTTAGGTCTAGTGATACAGCTAATGCTAGACCTCCTCCAACGCACCAACCGCTTATCAGGCATATTGTTAAAAATGGTAGGCTTTCCCAAGCTTCACACATTTCTTTCCCAATAAGAAAGTAATCTCTTTTAACTGTTTGGTCTGAATTATTTAGTTTTTTTAACTCTTTGTCTTTTAAATCAAAGCCAAAAGAAAAGTTTTTATTTATGTTTCCAGTAAGTATTACTGCGGCTAGTTTTTTATTGGATTTTAAATCATTTGCGACTTTTGTTAGAGATCGCATTTGAGAAAAAGAAAGCAAATTAGAGGGCTTACCTGAGTCAAAAGAGACAGTAGCTATGCTTGTACTTTGAAAAGATATATTTATCATTAAAATTTAACCTAAAATTTGAGGCTATAATAAAAGCCGTATAATTCTCAAGTGTAAATCTGCTTTTTTGACTATTTGCTGATTATTTGTTAATCTTTTCTATAGTTTTCTGCTAGGTGACAGAATTGGCTGGTGAAGAAATAATACATATCTTTAAGTGGTTTATTTTTGCCACTTCGATGATTTTACTGGTTAATTATATCTATGAGATTCTAAGGGGAAGTAGGGCAGGGTTCTATAGATATTTAACACCATTATCAGCAATTTTAATCAATTATGAAGAATTATTCCTAGTAGAAATCTTTTTAGAACAGAAATATTATTTCCAAACGGTAATATCAGATACGTCAAGAGGGCATTTTCTGGCAAGCATCATCGGTGTAAAGGTTTTTACAATACTTTTAACTCTTTTTTATTTTCTGTTCTATCGGCTCCAATTTGTAAATAAATATCTAGATATTCTTATTTTATCTATATTTATAGCTTATGGTACTACTGCCTATGCCTTTACCATATCTACAGGAAATTATATGCCCGGTCTAATTTCTTCAATTATTTTTTTATTACCTATATGGTTATTAGCTATTCGATATTCACTAAAGAGGTTTATTTCAATATCAAGCCTTTCAATAATAATAATTCTTGGCTTTCTATTTAATAGCCTACACTTCTTTAACGTTCTTACAATCTTATCGAGCTAAAATATTTTAAAGTCCCATTTATGGATGGATTTATAAAGCCTATGGTGTATTCTGAAAAAAAAAAGGAGAGAATATGGATATTCTTTTTCATGGTGTGCGAGGATCGACACCCACTGCACATGAAAATTTTTTGAAATATGGTGGTAGCACTACTTGTACGGAAATTCTACATAAAGAATTTCAGATAATCTTTGACGCTGGAACAGGTTTTCAAAATGTATCAATACAAAAAGATAGGCCAACTTACTTAGTTTTCTCTCATTTTCACTATGATCACATTCAAGGGCTTCCGTTCAACTATGAGATTTTTGACCCATCTAACAAAGTAACAATTTGTTCAGGCTTAGTTTCCTCCAAAGAACTTAGGGAAGTGTTTGTTCGAGCATTTCAACCAATGTATTTCCCTATTCCCTTGGTTGACACTTTAAAGAATCTAAAATTTGTTGATTTTTCAATCGTCCAAGAGGATATGGCTAAGCTTTGCGTGCTAGAAACTATAAAGCTAAATCATCCGGGAGGTGCTGCAGGCTATATCGTAGAAAAGAATGATCGAAAAGTCTGTTGTTTTTTAGATCATGAGTATGGACAGCTTGAAAAAGTTGATAAAGAGTTAATTAGTAGTGCAAATAATTGTGACCTAGTTATTTGGGACGGTATGTTTCTAGATGAAGAATTGCCTCCTAAGAAAGGTTGGGGTCACTCTAGTATTGAACAAGGAGTAAGTTTTTCAGATGCAACTAATTGCAAAAGTTTAGCAATTGCTCATCATTCACCGGCAAGAACAGATGAGCAGTTGAAGGAGCATTCCAACAATTTGAAAAGTGACAAGGTATTTTTTGCATACCAAGGCCTATCACATAAATTATAAGAAAGAAACAAAGCATGAAAAAGCTTGAATTCAAGAGTGGACAATTTATTTTTAAAGCAGGTGACAAGGGAGAAGATTTGTTTTTACTTATGGATGGGGATGTCGGAGTGTTTTTACCTACCAACGATACCAAGGAGCCTAATTTTAAGGTAGGGGTAAACGAAGTTTTCGGAGAGATGGGGGTAATTGAAGACAAACCCAGAATGGCTAGTATTCGTTGTATGTCAGATGCTACAGTAATGGCTCTTTCAAAAGCAGAGTTTGATGCGCGTGTAGAGAAAGCAGACCCTTTTATTCGGGCTTTGCTAAGAATTTTGTCTCAGACTGTCAGAAATTTACAAGATAAAAAATGATACAATAATTATGCTTTTAAGGTTTTTTCTAATCATATTATTTTCTTTTCTCCTTCTTGCAGGTTGCAAAACCAAAATGGATAATATGACATTATACACTTGTAAAGCAATTGAGACTAAATCAAAAAAATGTAGTGAATTGATCTCTCAGGAGCTTGACTGGATGAATAGTAGTCAAAGTGCAGTTTCGGAAAGAGAAATTCTTTTAGATTAAATTGATAAACCTAATAAAAGAAATAAAGATTCAAACTGAAGGTCAAGAGATAATAAATATCACTTCAGGAGTTGAGAAGATAATTAAGCAATTTAATTTAGAAATGGGTTTGGTCAACCTAAGTGTTTTACACACTAGTGCTTCCTTATTTGCTCAAGAAAATGCATCCAGTGACGTATTGCTGGATATATCTGACTTCATAAATAAGTTAGTTCCTGAAAGTTCTAATTATAGGCATGATATGGAGGGGCCAGATGACATGCCAGCACATATCAAAAGTTTGCTGACAAATTCCAATCTTACTTTTTCAGTGGAAAATAATAATATTATATTAGGAAGATGGCAGGGTATTTTTTTATATGAACACAGAGCAGGAAAAAGAAGTCGAGTAGTTGTTGTGCATTTAATGGGTAATTAAATTTTAAGCTTAGTATTAGTGTCATAAGTAATACAAAAAAACTTGACAATCAATGAAGAAACATGGACATATGTATTCTCAAATCGGGAGATAAATAATGTTTGCGGTGATAGAAACAGGCGGAAAGCAGTACAAAGTCCAAAAGGATGATGTTATCACTGTAGAAAAGCTAAAAGCTTCAGGTGGAGATAAGGTACAGTTCAATTCAGTTCTGTTAACTGGAGGCGAAAAGATTCAAATTGGCAACCCGCACGTAAAGGGCGCAGGCGTTCAGGCTCTTGTGTTGGATCAGTTGAAATCTAAAAAAGTTGTGTCTTTCGTTAAAAGAAGAAGGAAAAGCTCCTCGAAGACTAGGAAAGGACACCGGCAACAGCTCACACTGATTAAAATAACTGAAATTCTAAATACAGGTGCAGAAAAAACTAATATTGCTGAAGCGGTCTCAGGAAAGGGTCTGGAAATTAACTATTTAATATCTGAAAATAAGAATTCTAAAACCAAGGAGAAAAATGTCGCGAAAAGTATAGAAAAGAAAAGTCTTGATAAGAATAAGACCAGTTCTGCAAAAGAAGAAGTAAAGAAAAAAGAGGCAAGCGGTGTCAAAAAAGAATTAAAAAGTGACGTAACACGTACAAAAAAAACCGTAGAAAAAAAAGCGGCTAAGGATTAATAAACGGCATTAATGTTAATTACTGATAATAGTAAGGAATTTTCATGGCACATAAAAAAGCAGGCGGATCATCTAGGAACGGAAGAGACTCAGCTGGTAGAAGACTTGGAGTTAAAAAATTTGGTGGCGAGTTAGTGAACTCAGGAAACATAATTGTTCGACAAAGAGGAACAAAATGGTTTCCTGGAGACAATGTTGGTATGGGTAAAGATCACACAATATTTGCTGTTAAAGATGGTAGGGTAAAGTTTTATAAAGGGCTCAAAAAGAGAAAGTTTATTTCTGTTGAGCAGATTGCTGAAGTCGCTGAATAAAACGGGTATTTTTTGATATCAGATACACTAGGATTAATATTCTTTATTGTTGCAATGGTTGCCTCTCCAGGGCCAGCAAATGTGTTGCTATTCGCTTTAGGGGCGAAACAAAAAATAAAAAGATCAATTCCGTTTATCATTAGTGTAGTTCTCTCAAAACAACTGATAATATGGCCTATTGGTTTAGGAGTTATGATTATAGATAGCGTTTCTAATCAATATTATATAACTATGAAGGTTGTTTCATTAATTTTTATTATATGGATTGGATATAAAATAGTTTTGATGGATTTCTCTTTATCAAATAGTGCTGACTCTTGGAGACCAAAGTTCTACCACGGTTTAATGGTTCATCCTTTAAACCCCAAAGCTTGGCTGATGGTCTCTTTATCTTTTACTACATATCACAAAAGTGAGGTAACCTTATTAACTATACCGATTATAGCAGCGACTTTTTTATTAATTCAGCTCCTATTCCATTCAGCATGGTTTTCGGCTGGATCTTTTCTTAGAAAATTTGAATTTATTGAGAGGAAAAAAAATTTATTAAAGTCAATTTTAATTGTCAGTTTGGTTGCTAGTATATTTTTTACTTACATTTAAAAAAAATCGACTAAAATAAGCCATTTATAATCTGGTTTGTCATTTTTGAGGGCTCAATGCAGTTTATTGATTTAGCAATTATACACATTAGGTCTGGTAGCGGCGGTGCAGGTTGTGTGAGTTTTAGGAAGGAGAAATATATTGAATTTGGTGGGCCAGATGGAGGAGATGGGGGTAGAGGTGGAGATGTTATTATAAGAACAGCAGAAAATTTGAATACATTAATCGATTTTAAATACAAACAACACTACTTTGCAAAAAATGGTAGCCAAGGTATGGGCAAAAATAAAACTGGTGCAAAAGGCCTTGATATTATTTTAACTGTTCCCATAGGTACTGAGGTCTTGCTTGAAAACAAACAAACATTACTAATAGATCTGAATAAGGTTAATCAGGAGTTTTTGCTTGCGGGAGGGGGTAATGGAGGTTGGGGTAATCAGAAATTTAAGTCCTCGACGAATAGAGCTCCAAGGAAGGCCAATCCAGGAGAAAAAGGAGTGGAATTAACGTTATGGTTACGCTTAAAATTATTAGCAGATGTAGGACTAATAGGAATGCCAAACGTTGGCAAATCTTCATTGCTAGCAAAAATAACTAATGCTAAGCCAAAAATAGGAGATTTCCCTTTTACAACTACTAATCCTAATCTTGGATTAGTGCTACACAATCAAGTTGATTTTGTGGTAGCTGATATTCCTGGCTTAATAGAAGGTGCAAATGAAGGTAAGGGTGTAGGAATACAGTTTTTAGGCCATATCGAAAGATGTAAGACCTTGGTTCACGTTATAGACAGTACTTCCAAAGACCTTTTGGGAGGTTATGAAAGCACTTTAAATGAGTTGGGAAAATACAAAGAAACTTTAACTTTAAAAGTTGAACTGGTTATTTTAAATAAAGTTGATCTACTTTCAAAGAAAGAATTGAAAAAAATAATTATGCTCTTCAAAAAGATGGAAATAAATGTTTTGCCGATATCAACATATTCCAAATATGGAATCGAGGACTTTCTTAATAAATTAGTAAAAATAATTGAAACAGAAAAGTCTGAAAACAAACTCGTGAAAGTAGGAA
Source organism: uncultured Alphaproteobacteria bacterium (assembly GCA_902567635.1). Classification (GTDB taxonomy): domain Bacteria; phylum Pseudomonadota; class Alphaproteobacteria; order Rhodobacterales; family Rhodobacteraceae; genus CACIJG01. The sequence continues at coordinate 547 of CACFNV010000020.1, read as the reverse complement.
AAAAATGGGCTCCATAAAAGATAAGGTTAACAATATAGGTGATGAGGCTTTGTCAGCAGCCAAGAAGATTGTTATCAAGGTAGGGTCGTCATTGTTGATAGAGGAAAAGTATGGCTCTATTAGAAAGCAATGGTTTGCTTCATTTATTTCTGATGTTGTTAATCTTCAGAAAAGAAATAAAAAAATAATTATTGTTTCCTCTGGTGCAATAAACCTAGGCAGAAAAATATTAAATCTGAGAGATAGAACTTTAACTTTAGAGGAGAAACAAGCTGCAGCATCAGTTGGACAGATTGAGTTAGCTAAAGAATATCAACAGCATTTCAAAAAAAATAAACTAATCAGCTCTCAAGTGCTGATGACATTAGATGATACTACAAACAGAAAACGATACTTAAATTGTAGGTCTACATTGAATACACTAATAAATTTAGGAGTGGTCCCTATAGTAAATGAGAATGACACAGTAGCTACAGATGAAATCAGATATGGTGATAACGATAGATTAGCAGCGCAAGTCGCATCTATTTGTGATTGTGACTTGTTA
>CACFNV010000019.1 GCA_902567635.1 uncultured Alphaproteobacteria bacterium | reverse complement strand
GATCACTTATTGTAAGAACTGACAATGCTCTGCATTTATACCTTGAAGCTAGATTATAAAGTTCAGCAGTTTCCATTTCTACAGCAAGAATATCATGCCTGACCATTTCTTTGGTGAGATCTTTTCGTTCATCGTAGAATGTATCAGATGAGTAAATTCCTCCTATGTGGGTGGTCTGCTTTTTATTCATGGAGGCTTTATATGCTTTATTTAGTAAATCAAAATCAGCGGCAGGCGCAAAATTTATTTCCTTAAATATACTAGAAGACGGGGTTGAAAGACTCGATGCCGTCATGGCTAATATTATATCTCTGATTTTTACCCTTTTTTGCATAGCTCCCGCAGATCCTATCCGAATAAGAGTTTTTACCTTATAGGTTTGTATGAGTTCGTTAACATATATTGAAAGAGAGGGCATTCCCATTCCTGAACCTTGGAAGGTAACTTTATTTTTTTTCCATTTACCAGTGAACCCCAGCATGCCTCTAACTGCATTAACCTGTTTAACATCATTCAGAAATTTATCTGCTGCCCACTTTGCTCGCATAGGGTCTCCTGGCATAAGAACCGTTTTTGCAATGTCATTTTTTTTTGCTCCTATGTGAATTGTCATTAAAATCCTTTCATTAATTTCTAGATATGGAGATTATTTTCGGGAGGAAATGTATCTGTACTTTTAACAAAGCCTGGAAGAGTTTTTTCCAATTGCCTTTCAAGCCATTTTGCAGTTTCTACAGACTTTGACAAGGAGATACCCGTTTTAATACCAGATCGATCTAGCATGTATACCAGATCTTCAGTCGGAATATTTCCTGTGGCTTTTGGGGCAAAAGGGCATCCTCCTGAACCACCAAAGCTTGACTCTAGACCAACCACCCCTTCTTCAATCCCAGTCCAAGCATTAGCTATTCCAGTATTTCGAGTATTGTGCAAGTGAAGTTTTACTTTTAAATGCGGAAAAGAATTATTTATGGCTCTCAATTTAGTTTTTATATCTCTTGGAGTTGCTACGCCGATTGTATCAGCTAAACAAATTTCCTTTAATCCTATTTTTACAATACTCTCTACGATTGAAAGGAGCCGACTTACCGGTACTTCTCCCTCAAAAGGACATCCAAAACTTGCACCGATAGTAGTTGCTATCTGGATTTTGGTATTGGCTAAGCGGAAAACCTGGTCTAAAACTTTTAGGTTATCATCGGTAGATGCCCCTTGATTTCTAATACTAAAGGTATTACTTGCTACTATCACGTAATTAGCGATATCCAAGCCACTGTTAAGGGCTCTTTTAAATCCTTTTTCATTAAGTACAAGTCCAATGAATTTTAAGTTCTTGTCCTTTTTTTTTGATAGCTTTTTGATTACCAGATCAGTGTCAAACATTTGTGGAACTTTTTTAGGGTTAACAAAGCTGGTAACTTCAACCTGTTTAAAACCGGCGTCAACTGCCTTGTAAATGAGCTCTAGTTTTTGCTCAGTAGTTAAGATTTTTTTTTCATTCTGTATTCCATCTCTAGGAGAAACTTCAATAATCTCAACAAATTCTTCCATCTAGTTAAATGTCCTTTTTATGTAAAATTTTGAATGCATAAAAAATTGACTTGCTTAAAATAAACGTGGTCTATTAGAACAGAAAAAAAAATGTAAAGTCAAAAAGAAAGTTTTATCAAATGAATAACATGAAAAAGGGTGCGTTATCGGACTTAAGAGTAATAGAAATGGGTCAGTTACTGGCAGGACCTTTTTGTGGTCAATTATTAGGTGACTTTGGAGCCGAAGTTATAAAGGTAGAACCACCAGAGATAGGTGACCCAATGAGACAATGGGGAAGAGAAAAACCTCATGGAAAATCTCTATGGTGGCCAGTGGTGGCAAGAAATAAGAAATCGATAACCGTTAATCTAAGAGTTGAAGAAGGTCAAAAAATTATTAAAGAACTTGTTAAAGATTCAGATATTTTAATAGAGAATTTCAGGCCTGGTACTTTAGAGAGATGGAATATGAGTTATGAGACTTTGAGTGAAATAAATCCTCGCTTGATTATGGTCAGAGTATCTGGCTATGGACAAACAGGCCCTTATTCAAAAAGAGCTGGTTTTGGCGCAATAGGGGAAGCTATGGGTGGTCTAAGATATGTTAGTGGAGATCCTAGCACTCAACCCAGTAGAATGGGCATTTCTATTGGTGATGAACTTGCAGCAATGCATGCATGTATGGGAGCTTTAATGGCAATTCATGCTAGAGAAAGAACAGGAAAAGGTCAGGTAGTTGACAGCGCAATCTATGAGTCAGTTCTTAACATGATGGAAAGCTTAGTAACGGAGCACCATGTTGCCGGGTATACCCGAGAGCGTACAGGACCAATAATCCCAAATGTAGCTCCTTCAAATATTTTTGAAACTTCAGATCAGCAGATGATCTTAATCGCAGCAAATCAGGATGGCGTTTTTTCTCGGCTCTGCAAAGTTATGGATAGACCAGAATTATCCTCAGATGAGAGATATAACACTCATAGCGCAAGGGGGAAAAATCAGAAGGAATTAGACAATTTGATTAATAACTGGACCAAAACAAAAAATCTCAAAGAAGTAGAATCATTGTGTAATGAGAATGGTATCCCTGCTGGTTTAATATATAAAGCGAAGGATATGATTGAAGACCCTCACTTTAAAGCGAGAGAAGCTATTATAGATATCGAACATCCGGAATTTGGTCTTATAAAAATGCAAAATGTTGCCCCTAAGTTATCAAGAAATCCCGGTGAAGTTCGTCAAGTAGGTCCAAGATTGGGTGAGCACAATAATTATGTTTTTTTGGATATATTAAAAAGAACGAAAGATGAGATGAGTGCATTAAAAGAAGCTGGAGTGATTTAACAAATAAATTTGAAAAAAAAAGGAAAAAGATAAAATGACTAAAGACTTGGAGGAGAATTATTCAAAAGCGAAGTATCATAGTCCACAAAAATATGGTGAAAAACTGGCCGTAGTTTTCGTTGATTTTGCAAACGCTTATTTTGACCATGGGAGCCCGCTTTTTGGAGGGGAGGGTTGCCAGATCGCTTTAGAGAATTCAGTTAAGCTTTTATCGGCATGCAGAAATTATACTGATGTCCCAATAGTTTTCACAGAGGTAAAATACAAGAACGGTGGAGAAGATGGAGGGACTTTTTATAAAAAGGTGCCTGCTTTATCCTGCTTTGACGAAGGAAAAGATACACAGAAAATTCATAATAATTTGAAGACAATAAATACCGATATCATAATTACGAAGCAATTTCCCAGTGCATTTTTCAAAACTGATTTAGAAAATATATTGAAGCAAAAAGGAGTTGATACTCTCTTGATAACAGGAGTGACAACCTCAGGTTGTATAAGAGCTACCTGCATCGATAGTATATCAAGTGATTTTGTTACTCTTGTAGTGTCAGATGCAGTAGGGGACAGAGCATTAGAGCCGCACGAAGCCAATTTATTCGACATGAGCGCAAAGTATGCAGACCTAATTACGACCGAGGAGGCTATAGATCTTATAAAGGTGAAAAATAGCTAATAATGAATTAAAGTTTTTAAAATATTACACAATGAAGAAATTAATCTAAAATTTTCTTCAAGCAAAATTTAATTTTTTTAACTAAACTATTTGTTTGTATCTAGATCCAACCTTTTTTATTTTTGTCCATCCCGGATCTGCAAAATGAGCAGGGATTAAATAGCTGTCAGAGTCAGAAGTCTCTGTTAATATTTTTTCTCTCGTCTTTCGAGCCAAGATAGGGTTTTCACAAAAAGCACTAGATAGCTCTGGGAAACTCAACTGAAGTGGAGAATGAATAACATCACCACAAAAGAGGGCTCCTTTGTTACTTTTTAAACATAGATGCCCTGGAGTGTGACCCGGGCTTAATTGAGCTTCTAGCCCTTTTGCTAATTCCCATCCATCGTCAACAAATTGCATCTGACCTTTTTGAACAATGGGCAGCACACTGTCTTCATAAGCTCCGTGTTTGTCGGTTTCTTTATAAGTAGCTGACCAATAATTGTATTCATGGCGACCACAGACATATTGGGCGTTTTTAAATGTTGGTACCCAGGATCCATTTTCTAACTTTGTATTCCAACCAACGTGATCTGCATGCAAATGTGTGCACATAACTATATCAATATCTTCAGGTTTAAGTCCTTCCTTATCAAGAGCTGCAAGCCATTCAATTCCATCTCTCCTATGCCAATGGGGATGGTTAGGTCTATTTTTTTCAGCTCCTACACAGGTATCGATCAAAATATTTTGGCCAGATTGTCGAAGTAACCATGATCTGATTGTAAGATTTATTAAGCCTTTTGATACGATTAATTGTTCGGATGGCTCTAAACTTTTAACTAGAGAGTCATTAAAGTCTGGGAAGAGAGTTTTTGCAGGTATGGTAAATGACTTAATATCGGTTAGTCCCGTTATTGATAAATCTCCAAGCGTTAAATTGCTCATAACTTGACTCACATTATTTGAGGGTTTTGTAACTTGTGGTCATTCCTAGCATCTAAATCGTCCCAGAAACGACCGATGAATCTACCTCCTGTAATACCATTAGATTCATCTGAGACAAGCCAGAGGATGGCCTGATTCATTACTGTGGGAGCTAATAAGTTACCATCAGCTCCTTTTTTGTTTTTTGATGGAGGAAGCAAATCAGTATCTGTAGCCCCGCCCGGTAATAGAACATTTACGTCAACACCCGTACCTTCTAAATCATTTGCCCAACTTCTAGATGTAGCCTCGAGAAAAGCCTTAGATGGTCCATACGGAGAGTAGCCCTTTCTAATCATAGTTTGAGAAGAAGTAGAAATATTGATTATCTTACCAAATTTATTTTTAATCATATGTGGCACTACATATTTGGCAGTTATAAAAGGTCCCTTTATATTGGACTCAATTATCTGTGACCATGCCGCAGTATCCGCCTCCCAGAATTTTGTAGGGACTGTATTAAAGGTTTCAGATATCAGCCGCATGCCTCTCGCCGCATTATTCACAAGAACATCAATTCTCGAAAATTTCTCAATACAATCATTAGTTAAACTTTCCATACCCTTACTATCAGAAACATCCACAACTTTTCCAAGAAAGTTATCTTTTCCGAGTATGGCCATCAATTCATTTGAGGTATCTTCATAGGCTTTTCCATCTTTTGAAGCTGTTATACATAATTTAACACCGGCTTTTGCAAGATAAAGTGCCATCTCTCTGCCTAAACCCCTATTCCCGCCTGTTATAAGAACAGAGCGACCTTTTATTGAATTATCAGGGGTCATGGCATATAACCGCCACCATTTACCCAAAGGGTTTGACCAGTCATAAATCTACTATCTGACCCCAATAAAAATATTATTGGGCCGACTATATCTTCAGGAACAGCCATTCTTGCTAACGGAGTAATCTTAACATAATTTTCTATATTCAAAGATATTGGCTCATTTTCATCTGAACGTCCCGTACCTCCCCTGAGAAATGCAGTATCTACTGCCGAGGGGCCTACAGCATTTACTCTTACTTTTGGTGCCTCTTCTAGTGCTAAAGTTTTTGTAAGGTTAATTAATCCTGCCTTTGATATGCCATAGGCACCATAATTCGGTCTGACATTGGAGGCTAAACCTGATACAACATTAACCATTGAGCCGCCATTAACTCTGAGAAGAGGTAAGGCTTTCTTTGCAACAAGAAAGGCACCTTTTAAATTTAAGTCTATGACTTCATCGAAGTCTTTATTTGTTGTTTCTTCAATCGAATTTAAACCCTGCATGTATCCAGCAAGATTTACAAAACCAGTTAGTTGTTTGAAGTCTGAGAACGCATTATCAATACTGGGAAGGTCTGTTAAGTCGATGCTCATAGTGTTAATACCTTTGGCAGGAGGATGTTTCAACAGTGATTTCTCTAGATCCATTACCGTTACGTCCCAGCCATCATTAAGAGCTCTATTTGCTAGTGATCGACCAATACCACCAGCACCCCCTACTAAAACTAAATTCTTCATATCTACAAGTCCTAAAAACCCTAAAACTCCCAAAGGACGTTAACCTTGGAGACTTCTAGTCTATAAAATAAATGCGCCAAAAATGGCGCATTTATAATTTTCTAATTTATCTCAAATATTATTTTAGCAAGGATCAGGTGCATGGCTGTCCATAAGTGTCCATTTTTTATCTTTTATCTGGATCACATATCCTGGAAGCTCTGCATCGTTTCCTGAAAAGCATAAATTATCACCGAGTATTCCAGAGAAATTGACGGTTTTGAGACCTTCTTTTATAGCCAATCTTTCTGCTGCAACATTACCCTTAGAGCCAGTGACCTTTTGCTCTTTCATAACTTGCGCATATAAATAAATGGCATCGTATGATTGAGCATCTGAGTGATGAGCTCCAAGTTTCTTGATACCTGCAGCTTTTGTTTCCTTAACAAATTTCTCATTAAAAGCCTTAGCTTTTGGAGAGGAATCTGCATGAAATCCAGCCATGAATGTAGTGCCTTCAGCTAAATCACCAAACAGTTCTAAAATGTTGGGATCCGCGAATATCTGACTACCAATCATTCTCCCTTTGTAGCCCTGACGCTTGAGTTCTCTGATGGTCTTTGATGCATTCTCAGGTAATCCTGCTACAGCCACCATATCTGGATTGTTGGCAACAATTGGAGCAATTTGGGGAGCTAGATCGAAGCTTTTATAGGTAATAGCTACAGGTTTTCCATGCTTTATACCAAACTTTTTCAATAAGAAGGGATAGAGCTTTGTCCCCACCACTGCAGAGATTGCCTCATCAGAAACATAGACAATATCTACTGAGCTTCTAGGAACATCCATCTTTTTAAATGTCGTAAGCAATCTTGCAAATTGTTTTCCTTCATCTTCAGTTATTCTCCATGCCCATTCTTTGCCATCAGTTAAACCAGGTGCAGATGAAGCATTGGACATCATTACAATCTTCTCTCTTTCTGCCACATTAAATGCCACTTTTGCTTCACCCGATGAAAAAGGTCCAACGATTGCTAGGACATCGTGATCTTGAACAAGAGTTTTTGCTGCGAGAGCCGCCTGTTTTGGATCAGATCCACTATCAAACTCAATTATTTCAAGCATCTTCCCATTTACACCACCAGCGGCATTTATTTCCTTTACAGCCATGTCAACTGCGACAGTAGCGGATAAAGCAGGCCCTTTTAACCAGCCTGTTTTTCCAGCAATATGACCAATTTTTAAGGTATCGGATATACCTCCAGAAACTGATAGAATTAGAGCTAAGGCGCCCCAAATAATAGGTTTAAGTTTATTCATTTTGTCTCCTCCTTTTTTTATCCAGTCATCATACCTCAATTAAACGCTTTCACCAAGATAAGCTTCTGCTAAAAGTTTGTCGGCAGCGAGCTCATCAACCGTACCTTCTTGTCGAACAGAGCCTAATTCAAGAACATATCCTCTTTGCGCAGTCTTTAATGCTAGTTTGGTATTCTGCTCTACAAGCAATATTGAGATTCCTTGGTTATGTAACTCTTTTATGAGCTCAAATAATTGTTCAACTAAAATCGGAGATAGGCCTAATGACGGCTCATCCAACATCATAAGTTTTGGTTTGGCAACCATAGCTCTGCCAATTGCAAGCATCTGCTGTTCGCCTCCAGAGAGTACGGAAGCTAATTGATGACGTCGGCTGGCTAAGTTACCAAATCTATCAAAGATTGATTCTATTGATGACTTTACCTCTGGTCCAGTTTGGCTATGCGCACCTAACAATAGGTTTTCTTCTACACTCATGCTGACAAAAATTTGTCGACCCTCAGGGACTAAAGTTAAACCCGATTTGACTCTAAAAGGGGCAGAGAAACTATTTATCTTTTCGCCCCTGAAGGATATTTTACCGCTTGAGGGTTTTACCGTTCCTGCGAGTGCTCTCAAAAGGGAAGATTTACCGGCTCCGTTTGAGCCAACCACAGTAACTATTTCTGACTCCCCAACTGATATTGAAACATTTTTTAGAGCGTGAATTGCTCCATACCTGATGTCCATATTTTCTACCTTAAGCATTCGACCTCTCAGTTTTTTCATCCATTCCAAGATATGCCTCTAGAACCTTTTCATCTTTTTTTAAATCAGAAATAGGACCATCATATATTAATTGTCCAAAATTCATTACTGACACTTGCTCGCAGAGACTGTTAACAAACGGCATATCATGGTCAACTAGCAATAAAGTGATGCCACGGTTACTAACTTCTTTTAAAAGATCTCTAAGAGTGTTGGTTTCTGCAGTATTTAAGCCGGCGGCGGGTTCGTCTAGTAATAAAAGTTGGGGTTCCGACATTAGAGCCCTTACTACTTCTATCTTTTTGCGAATACCGTAAGGGAGGCTTGAGACTGTTTGTCCCTCATAAAGATCTATGCCAAAACTATTTAAGGTTTCAATGGCTTCAGCCTTTCCTGTAGATTTTGCTGAAAAATTCAAAGGCTTGACCATATCTAAAAATTGAAACCTGCTGTGTTGTCCTAGCATTACATTTTCTAGAACTGATAAATGTGGCATCAAGCGGATATTCTGAAAGCTTCTGGATAAACCTTTCTTTATTCTCTTTCGCGAAGGAATTCCTTTTAGGTCTTTTCCTTCCAGCAAAACTTTACCTTGTTCAGGATCATGAATTCCAGAAATAACATTAAATAAGGTGGTTTTCCCAGCTCCGTTTGGTCCAATTAGAGCATGGCGAGAGCCTCTTTCAACGTCAAAAGACACTTTCTCCAACACTCTCACCCCGCCAAAGCTCTTTGAAATATCTTCCAATCTGAGTATGGGGTCAGACATTCCGTTTTCCTGAAAAAAGTTGACGCCAAACACGCTCCAGTGCGTCTCTTGTAACAATTCCTTCAGGTCGAAAAATCATCATAATCACTATTATTACTCCGAAAATAAAGAATCTCCAGTCATCACCTATTCTTAGTGCTTCAGGGATTAATGTAAAAAAAGAAGCTCCTACAAGAGGACCCCAAGCCGTCTGCGTACCTCCGATTAAAACATAAAGAAGAACAAAAATTGATATGTTGGCATTAAAATATTGAGCTTCAATAAAGCCGAAATAGAGAGCATAAAGACCACCTGATAGACCAGCTATTGCTCCTCCAATTGTAAAGGCTCCGACTTGTATTGCTCTTTTATCAACTCCCATTAAATCAGCTACCGCTTCATCATCGTGAACAGCACGCATAGCGAGACCTATTCGGGTAGACATTATATAAAACCCTAAAATTACAATAATAACTGCGACTACCAAAACAACTTCAGTTTCAATATATGCGTTAACGATCATACCCGTTGGGCCACCTAAGTAATCCGTATTCAAGATTATGCCTGCAACAATTTCTGCAATAGCAAATGTAGCCAAAACCATGTAAACTCCCTTGGTTCGGAGCACAGGAAAAGCAATCAAAAAACTTATTGCTCCACCCAAAATAGCTGAAAAAACTAAAGTTAAATAAATTGGTAATCCCAATTCATTTGATAGTAGAGCACAAGCATATGCGCCTATAGCCTGAAAGCCTGCACCCCCAAGATTTAGTTGTCCAGTAGCAGCTGTTATATAAATTGAGTAAGCAAAAATAATATTAATGCCCAGAATAGCTAATACACCTGAGAGGTAGCCACTCATTAAAACTTACCTTTTCCGATGGCGTTGTGCCCAAATAGGCCAGTTGGTCTAAAGACTAGTAGTAAAAGAAGTAATCCCCAAACCGTAATCTGAGCGGATGAAGCTCCGAAAAAGTATATTGACAAAGTCTCACTTAAACCAACGATTAGCCCCCCTGCTATAGCGCCCCAAACAGAACCCAATCCTCCAATTACCATAGCGGCTATCGCTTTTGTACCCACGTGATCACCCATATATGGGCTTACCTCATGGTAATTTATTGCAAAAATTGCTGCAGATATCCCACAGAGAAATCCGATAAGTATAAAAACAATGGGTACAATTCTGTCTACATCAATTCCCATTATAGTTGCTGCATCAGGATTTTCAGCTATAGCTCTTAATGCACGCCCAACCTTTGATCTCTTTAATAAAACTGATAGCCCAGCGACTATAAGAATTGAAAACACAAGACTTAACAATTGTGGGATTGATATTATGAATCCACCTATTCTCCAATCTAAGTTGGAGAAAGCTGTTGAGAATCCACGAGTATCAGAGCCATGAGCAATCAAAATTATATATTCAAAAATCAACAGAAATCCAAGAGATGAAACCAGAGGTATTGCATGTTCAGTGGCGTCTCCATGCTTCATTTTAAAATACCGGTAAGTAAATCTTTCAACTAATAAAGAAGCTAAGATTGCGCAAATTATCCCTATGAATAGTGCAAATGCCCAATTTACAGGACCACTAAGACCAAAAGGGACCCCGTATTGAGATAATGACCATCCTACCATTCCTGCTAGCATATAAAGAGCAGGTATAGTAAAATTTAAGAAATTCAGGATGCCAATTGCTAAAGTAAATGCGACTGCAACACTGATGTAGATGCTTCCAAGCATTAAGCCGTTTATAATTTGTTGAAGCACTTGTTCAAATAACATATTGTAAGTTGACAAAATTTTTTCAAATTGTACAAGAGCTAATTTTATTAGAATTATTATTAAAAAAGGAAAGAGACTCTATGAGTAATGATAGTGAGGCGGTACTTGTAGTTGGTGCCGGACCAGTAGGACTTGTGGCCACCGCTTCCCTTATTTTACAAGGAATACCGGTAAAACTAATTGAAGCAACTGCTGACTTGGCTCAAGATTTAAGAGCATCTACATTTCATCCCCCAACATTAGACTTTCTGGATAAATTGGGGATAGCAAAAAAACTTGTTGATCAAGGACTTGTTTGTAAAAACTGGCAATTTAGGGATAGAAAAAAAGGTGTAATCGCTACATTTGATGTAGGCCTTCTAGAGGGCGAGACGGGGTTTCCATTCAGGCTCCAGTGTGAACAATGGAAACTTACTAACGCATTGCGGGAATTTATAGATAACCATCCGGATGGTGAATTAATCACAAAAACCAAAGCAGAGACTGTTGGACAAACAGAGGATTCCGTTTGGGTCTCTGTAATAAACGAAGATGGAAGTAGAGAAAAATTTGAAGGTAGATTTTTGATTGGTTCAGATGGCGCTCGCTCTGTTGTAAGAAAAGCAATTGGGTCTGAATTTGAGGGATTGACAATACCAGAAATATTTCTTGTTCTATCCACAAACTTTAGATACGAAAATGCGATACCTGATTTGGCCAACATTGCTTATATCTCTGATCCTACGGAGTGGTTAGTCTTGTTAAGAACACTAAGCTTATGGCGGGTATTGCTACCGACAAATCCCGAGCATTCGGAAGATTTTATAATGGATCCAAAAAATGTAGAGAAGAGATTGCAGGCGGTAGTCCCTTCATCTGAACCGTATGATGTAGTTCATAAGACTGCTTATAAAGTACATGAGAGAGTTGCTAACAAATATATAAAAGGTAGAATTTTTCTTGCAGGGGATGCCGCTCACATTAATAACCCTTTGGGAGGTATGGGAATGAATGGAGGCATTCATGACGCAGTTAATTTGGTTGAAAAGTTGGCCAAGGTATGGCACGGAGCGCCTTTAGAATCGATGGGTCGGTATGAGCGTCAAAGACGAAAGGTAGCTATAGAAACAGTACAAGCACAAGCTCTTAGAAATAGAGCAATTCTAAATGCTACAGATGCTGATCAGAGATCAACTTACCACGCCGAATTACAAGGAATTGTTGCAGACAAGCAGAAGCATAAAGAATATGTCATGAGGTCAGCTATGATTACGTCACTTAGAGAATTAGAGGAAGTTGATTAGCTAGGCAAACTCATGGTATGTGGCTTTTATGATTTTCCATATACCAGGTTGCTAATTCTTCCCTTGTGGGAAACCAAATGTCGTCAAACTGCTTCAAATATTTTAGAAATTCTTGAAGTGAACGAATTCGGAAAGGTTGACCAATGACATGAGGATGAAGACCGATATTCATATGACGACCGCTTTCACGGCTTTCTTCATATAGCCAATCAAATTGTTCTTTGAATACAGAAAAAGCGCCTTCGACATCTTTGCCCTGGCGCATAAACACTGTAAAATCATTAACCTCTGAACTATAGGGAACTGAGACTATATCTTTTCCTGATCTAGTTTTTACAAGATATGGTTGATCATCATTTAGTAGGTCACAAAAAAATGTAAGTCCCTCTTCAGCAATTAAATCTATTGTATTTGGAGTGGATCTTAAAGAAGATGAAAGCCATCCTTTCGCATCTCTACCAACAACCTTTTTATAAATTTCTAAAGTTTTACGTATTACTGATCTCTCTGCTTCTTCATCATCTTGGAAATCAGTGAGAAGCTCACTCTGCTCGTAATTGTGGGCTACTACTTCATATCCTTTGTTGACGGCATAATCAACTACTTCCCGGCGCTCTATTGCCATCATCCCATTTATTGTGCAAGAAGTAGGTATTCCTGCCTCTTCAAAAAGTTTAAATATTCTCCAAACTCCGACCCTATGACCATATTCTCGCCAAGTCCAATTTGGGTTGTCATAAACGTTACCGCCAAGAGTGCCTCCAACAATCCCAGGTCCTCCAGGATAGATCACGCGGTCAGTATTCTTGGTGGGCTCCCAATACTCTAAGTTGGTAGTCAATATAACCGCCATTCTTTTTCCGTTCGGCCATTTCAAAGGTTTCCGATTTGGAATCGGCACAAAATCATAATGCATATTTATAACTCCTTATTTACTGATCATCCCAGCGATCCTCAAATGAATAAATCTCTTCAAATCCGATCATATTACTAAATTCGTCGAAGCGCTGCATAGTTTGTTTCCTGACTAAACCGGTTCTCTTAAATTCATTGAACGCTTGTTGAATAGCATTTGCTGCTGAAAGAAAACCCAAGGTTGGATAAATCAAAATACTAAAGCCCAAATCAGCAAGTACTTTTGAATTTAAATCACTCAAATTTCCATCAGGTACCATTTTAAATACCAAAGGGGTTTTTATAGATTGTTTAAGTGTCTTCATTTCATCCACTGTCTGAGGGGATTCTACAAAAATCAAATCAGCTCCTGCTTCCGAGTACGCTTCTGCTCTTTTTATGGCTTCTTCTAAACCTAACTCTAGCCGACTGTCTGTTCGGGCTATTATAAGAAAATTCTCACTATTTCTACTCTCTGTCGCTACACCAATTCTTTTTAACATCTCTTGAATGTCACAAACTTCTACACCTTTGGCATGGCCGCAACGTTTTGGAAATATTTGATCTTCAATTTGGATCGCCGCAACGCCTGCTTTTTCATAGCTTCTTACAGCGTGCCTTAAATTAACCAATCCACCGTAACCAGTGTCTGCATCCACAATTATTGGTTTAGTTAGAATTGCTGAAAACGTTCGAACACGCTCCAAAATATCTGTAAACGTCATTATACCAACATCTGGCACACCTAAATGAGAGGCTGAAACACCATAGCCACCTACAAAAACAGCTGGAAAACCAACCTTTTCGGCTATAGTCGCGGAAATCATATCATACACTCCAGGTGCAACTAATGTTTCACCAGAATCAATTGCTCTTCTAAGTTTTGAGTCAGCCACTTATGGTCTCCAATTCTTGCTAAACTAAAGGTTCAAAGTATAATTTTGGGCCAGTTAAACTTAAATTTACTCATTAATAAAACCCTTGTCCAGATCTCCCTTTAACACTAAACTGTTACTTGAAATTTTCTGATCTAATTAAGAAAAGAGGTCTTCATGTCAAAGGACGCACTCGGTTGGAGATGTAAGTTTGCTGTGGTAGCGCCATCAACAAACACAATTGTTCAACCCGATATGGATAGTCTTCGAATAAGAGGAATTACTAATCATTATGGCAGGATTCATATTCCAAATATGAAAGTCAGAAGTGACAAGGAGTTTGAAGATTTAGTGGAGGCTATAGGCGCAACTTTATATGAAGCGGTTGACAGATGCATGACGTGTGAACCAGACCATTTGATTATGGGAATGTCCGCATTGATGTTTTGGGGAGGGAGAAAACAGTCAGAAGAACGAATGGGAGAACTTTCAAAACATTGTGGTTTAGATGTATCAGCAGGGTCTTTTGCTTGTGAGGCAGCTCTCAATTTATACGACGTAAAGCGGATTGCAGTTATTTCCCCTTATTGGCCTATTTCGGATAAAAATGTAACACTGTTTTTCGAAGACTGCGGATTTGTGGTAAAAAAGTTTCGTGGTTTAAAATGCCTTAGCCCCGTAGCTATAGCTCATGTTCAACCAGATGAACTGAGACAGCATGTATTGGAAATGAATGATGAAAGCATAGATGCTTTTGTACAGGTTGGAACGAACTTATCTATGATAGAGGTTTGTAATGAAATGTCAGAGGAAATAAAGAAACCAATGATACCAATAAATGCAGCAACTTATTGGCATGCTCTTAGATCCAGAGGTTTTAAAGAACAGTTTGAGGGGCATGGTCCTTTATTTAAAGACCATTAAATTACGGTAAGAATAGAATTCAGATAAAAAAATTTTCTGAAATAACCAATTGAGACTAGTAAGCTAAAAACGAAAGGATTGCCGTTAAAATGAAAATTTGTGAAAACCCAATTGAGCCACCAAGTATAGTTAAAGGATGGATTGACAATAAAGAAAATCATGGGTCAGGTATAGAAGTTCCAGTTTTTTACCCAGGAAATGGCAACCAGGTTTCGGTTCTAGTAGAGGATACTGCAGATGATGTAGAAAAAGCAGTAGCCTCTGCCCGAAAAACCTTCGATACAACATCCTGGGCAAAGTTATCTGTTGAAAAAAGAATAGAAATTTTAGAATCTTGTAGACAGGTTATTCTAGATAATATTGATGAATTGGCTCTTCTAGAATGTTTAGGTACAGGTCTTATTTTGAGAGAAATAAAAGGATTTCACATTCAAAGGGCTGCTTATAACTTTCGATTTTTTGCACAATACATCAGTCAAGCCCACGGAGAACGTTATGATAATACAGATGGCTATCTTACACTGGTAAATAGAGAGCCAGCTGGTGTAGTGGGTTTGATAGCTCCATGGAATGCCCCAATGGCATTGGCAACAATGAAGATAGCAGCAGCAATTGCCTTTGGAAATTGCGCAATTTTAAAACCATCAGAGCAAACCCCGTTCTCTTTGATAAAGTTGGCAAACTTACTCAAAGATATTTTGCCTGAAGGGGTTTTGAATTTGGTTAATGGTCGAGGGCCGGTTACCGGTTCAAGCTTAGTGAGTAACCCTGGCGTTGATAGAATTAGTTTTACCGGTGGTACCGTTACCGGTCGCCAAGTTATGATGGATGCAGGAAAGCAACTTACTCCTTGCACCATGGAGTTGGGAGGTAAATCTGCGAATATAGTTTTTGCCTCAGCTGACTATCAGAGAGCCCTTGATGGAGCACTCATCGGAATTTTTTCAAACAATGGACAACAATGTCTTGCTGGATCCCGAATTCTTGTTGAGGAAAAAATCTTTGATCAATTTGTTGAAGAATTCGTTCAACGCACCAAAAAGATTGTAGTAGGTGATCCGCTTAATAACGAGACGGAGATAGGCCCTATCGCTTCAAAGCAACATATGGAAAGAATTTTGTCTTTTGCCGAAGGTGTCCAAAAAGATGGAGATAAACTGTTGGTAGGGGGAAAGAGGTTGTCGGAACAAAAAGATGGTTACTTTATTGAGCCAACCGCTGTTTTGGCTAGTTCAAATAACAGTAGGGCATGTCAGGAAGAGATTTTTGGTCCATTTGCTAGTTTTATTTCCTTTAAATCAGAAGAAGAGGCTATCAGTATAGCTAACGATACTGAATTTGGTCTCGTATCATATGTGTGGTCAGACCACATGCCAACTATTTTAAATGTATCTGAGTCTATGCGGTCTGGGGTAGTTTGGGTGAACACCCCGATGATGCGAGAATTAAGAGCGCCATTTGGAGGTTATCACAACTCAGGAGTGGGAAGAGAAGGTGGATATTCGTGTGAACAGTTTTACACAGAGGAAAAAACAATATCTATTCCTAAAACGCCTTTAAACCTAAAAAAGTTTGGAGATAAATAACAATAAATTTGTAACAAAAACCTATTGAATCATACGAGAGTAATTTAAGATTATTCATCTTATAAAACAAAAACAGCGTGAAACAGCCAGTAGGAAAGTAGGAGATAAAAATGAATGACGATAAAGAAGACCTTATTAAAAAACGCCAAGATGGGGCAGTTTTTTATCTAACATTAAATCGCCCTGAGTCAGGAAATAGTCTCTCACGGGCAATGATTTCCGAACTTCATAATAGTCTCAACGAGCTGGCCGATAATTCGGACATAAATGTTATTGTTATTGGAGGGGCTGGTGGGCGTATTTTTTGTGCTGGACACAATTTAAAAGAATTTGATTCCAACAAGGATGCAGAGTTCTACAGTAATGTTTCTTCCGAATGTAGTGCCATGATGCAAGCCATATCAAGACAGCCACAAATTGTCATAGCAAGCGTGGAAGGAATAGCTACCGCTGCTGGTTGCCAACTTGTTGCAACCTGCGACCTTGCAGTAGCTAGTGAGCAAGCTAGGTTTGCTACTCCTGGGGTAAACATAGGGCTGTGGTGTTTAACTCCGATGGTAGGGATTAGCCGTGCTGTTGGCAAGAAACATGTAATGCAAATGTTAGCTGGAGGTGAATTACATGATGCTGATTTTGCCTTCCGGACTGGTCTTATTAATCAAGTGGCTAGAGCAGATTCTCTTGAAAGTGAGGTAAAGCAGTTAGCAGATGGCATCGCATCAAAGTCTGGATATACTCTGGCTCTTGGGAAAAATGCCCTTTATAGACAGATGGAAATGAACACGGCGAATGCATATGAGTATACTGGGGAGCTTGTAGCAAGAAATATGCTTCACAATGATGCGAAGGAGGGAATTAAGGCATTTCTAGAGAAACGCGATCCCGTTTGGCAGGGTCGTAAGTCTGAAGATTAGTTTAGATGTCAATAACTTTACTTCTTGATAATGCAACAAGAAAATATGCCGACCGCATAGCATTGGAAGATGATACAAGATCATTTTCATATAAGGATTTCATTAATAGAGTAGACAAATTTGGGCAGGCTTTACTAGCATGTGGTCTAATGCCCGGAGAAACAATAGCATGCCTAACAAACAATTCTATAGAGCTTGTTGAGTTTGATGCAGCAGCTGCAAGGTTTGGGTTCATTCGAACTATGCTGAACGCACGGGGATCCCGAGAAGATCACGAGTATTGCTTAAACTTTGCATCAGCCAAGGCATTGATGTTCGAAGAAAAAATGCTTGAACATGTTTCTATTATGCGAGACCAACTTGAACACGTGAAACTATTTATTTGTGTTGGTGGAAAAACTGCATGGGCATTAAATTATGAAGAGCTTTTAGATAGGGCAAAAAGTAAAAGTCCAAATAAAGTGCCTGTTTCATCAGATGTTCATTCTATTTATTTTACTTCTGGAACAACAGGGCGTCCAAAAGGCGTAATGTTAACTCATAGTAATTGGGTTCATATTATTTCAACACATTTGATGGACGTAAACCCAAGAATAGCTCCGGATGATGTAAGTCTTTTATGTGCTCCCATTACACATGCGACTGGGTCCTTGGTTATGCCCCACTTTGCACGTGGTGCCCGGTTAAAAATTCTTCACCAATTTAACCCAGAGCGGGTTGCAGAAATTTGTATTAATAGAAATATCACCTCAAGCTTTATGGCTCCAACAATGATACAATTGCTGATGCAACATATGAAAAAAAATTCGAGAGAAAATCTGAACTTTCATTCAATGCTTTATGGAGGAGCTTCTTTTCCTGTAGATAGGTTGGAAGAAGCATTGGAGACGTTTGGACCTGTTTTAGGACAGCTTTATGGCCAATGGGAAGCGCCTGTTGGGTTTACTGTTCTTCAACCTCAAGATCATATAGATGCTTTAAAGTCAGGTAATTCTAGGTTGTTGCATTCTTGTGGAAGAGCGATAACCTTTGCTGATGTTGATATTATGAATGATGAAGGAGATTTATTGCTGCCAGGGCAAACCGGGGAGATCGTTACTAAGGGGGGAAATGTTATGCTGGGTTACCTCAATAATGAGGAAGCGACGACCGAAATTCGAGAAGGAAGCTGGCAACGTACCGGAGACATTGGAGAGATTGATAGTGATGGCTTTGTCTATATAACAGATCGTAAGAAAGATATGATTGTTACGGGTGGGAATAATGTTTACCCAAGGCAGATAGAAGAAGTAATATATGAGAACAAGGAAATCGAAGAGGCGTGTATTATCGGAATTCCTGATAAGCTTTGGGGAGAAACGGTTCATTTAGTGGCTGTGCGTAAACCGGATTCTATCGTTACAGAAGATGCAATAATTGATTGGTCACGAGAAAGGTTACCTACCGATCGTAGGATACGATCAGTAGAGTTTGTTGGCTCTCTGCCCAAGAGTAATTACGGAAAGATACTTCGAAAAGAGATAAGAGATTCTGTACGTTCTAGAATGAGTAAAAACTAGCTTTGTAGGAAATAGTAAAAATACCAGTAATTATCTTAGATTATCTATTAATCTGACACTAAATTTTTGTTAGAATCTTTAATATAAGCAGGCGTTCTATGAAAAGGGTATCCAGAATATGACGGAAGAAATACGAATATTTTCTTATTTACCTAACCCCAGAGTTTGGAAATCACTGATCACAGCTAAGCTGGGTAATGTGAAAATAAAGGTTGTTGGAGACAAACCAAAAAATTTAGCAAATTGGTTATGGGATTTTGACGCTCGAGAAATAAATTCTTCAAATATTGGTTCGATGGATACTCATAAACGTGAAGGTAAAAGGGGTTTTAAGGGAAATCTTTATAAAACAGATAAATTTCTTGAAAAGCATCCTTTTGGAACTGTACCTGCAGGTTTTAACTCAGATGGATCTATAGGAATATTTGAGTCTAATAGCATTATGCGGGCAGTGGCTCGAGCTTCGAAAAATAGTTCTCTTTATGGAGATAATGATCCTTTCGTGCAATCAAGAATAGATAGTTTTCTTGATACAAATCTTGTTTTTGCAAGAGAGTTTCAAGTTTATGCTCTCGAAATAAACTCATTGAACAAATACTTATATGAACGAATGAAATCAGCTTATTTATTTTATCTAGATGGCATCGAAAAAGCTCTTTCCCAAAGTAAATTTATTGTAGGAAATAAATTAACTATAGCTGATATATCTTTTGTTTGTGAACTAGCTCAATTCTTGCGGGAAAGAGATCGTAGAAATGTGATCAACGAGCAGGGGTACGAATTAATTTCTCAGAAATTTGAAGATGAATTTCCAAACTCTTTTTCACATCTTAAAGGTCTCTCTCAAAAGAAGGAATTCAGGAATGTTATGCTTGACTATTTAGAAAAGGCACTGGCTAAAAGCGCGGGATGAACAAAATTTAAATTAGGTTATTTATCTGAAAATAGTATTCAAAACTTTTTATTTATCTAAAATACTTTAAGAAAAGATTGGTTGTAATTAAAGCAGAAGATTGATTTAGAGTATGGATTTAAATTTAATTATTAGATACCTACGCATAGTGTCCGGTAGTTTTCTGTTTTTCTATGTGGTTACGCATCTGTCTAATCACTCCCTAGGAATAATTTCAATAGATGCTATGGAGTATGGAAGATCTTTTTTTCTAACTTTCTGGCGAAATTATTTCGTCTCAATAATTTTATACTCAGCTCTCGCTATACATCTCTTATTAGGCATATATGCTTTAGCGCGCAGAAAGAACATAAAGTTGACAGCTAAGGAGTGGACACGAAATATTTCTGCTGTTTTAATACCATTTTTTCTAGCTGGGCATCTGAGCATTACTTTATATGGTTCCCGATGGGAGGGCCTTATAGATAGCTATTCATTTATGGTGGTCAGTACATGGGTTTTTGATTTTACAGGAGTAATATTTCTTATCCTTATGCTAATTTTGGTGTGGATCCATGGAGTTATTGGTATCCACGGTTTATTAGAGTTCAGGAGTTTTTATATTAGATATAAGAGGGTCTTTTTTTCGATTTACTGGGTTATACCGTCTCTAGCCATAATTGGATATATGTCGGCTGGAATGAAAGCATTAGACAAGTCAGATAGGGACCCTTCATTTGTTTTAGAGACCTTGGCTAAATCCAATTACAAGGAAGCAACAGGTAAACTTATTTTAGAAATAAGCGACAAACTTCAATTTCTACTCTACCCGTCTATAGTTGGCGCTATCCTTTGTTTCTATTTGTTTAGGTATTTTTGGTTGCGATCTCAAAAAACTATTAGAGTAGATTATCTGGATGGCATGAGATCATTTGTATCGAAGGGTACATCGATACTTGAAACAAGCCAACAGGCTGGGATTACTCATGAGCACGTTTGTGGGGGAAGAGGACGGTGTACTACCTGTAGAGTTAGAGTGCTTTCAGATTTAAATAAATTACCTCAACCCAACCAGATAGAAAGCAAGGTTATCAAGAGATTAGGTTTTGACAAAAATGTTAGGCTGGCATGCCAACTTCGTCCTGAAAGTGACATCAAGATAATGCCTCTTTTAAGCTTAAACAAAGAAACAAAGTCTCAAATACAATTGGGTACTCAAAGAAGTTTAAGTGGCGTCGAAGTAGAAGCAGTTATTTTGTTTACAGATATTAGAGGCTTTACAAGAATGTCTGAAACAAAATTACCTTATGATGTAGTTTACATTTTAAACAAATATTTTAAATTTGTGGTCGAGAGTATAGAAGATAATGGTGGCAGGGTAGACAAGTTTATTGGCGATGGTGTTATGGCAATTTTTGACATCAGTAACAATATGAATGAAAATTGCAAAAATGCGCTGGTCGCCTCAAGGAGCATTTCAAAGAGCCTCAAGTTGTTAAATGAAGAGCTTAAAAGCGAACTTGATGAGGATCTTAAAATTGGTATAGGAGTTCACGCAGGAACCGTTATCTTGGGGAAAATGGGATTTGGTCAGTCCAGTTCAGAAACTGCAATAGGAGATAGTGTAAACATCGCAAGCAGGTTAGAGCAATTAACGAAAGAACACTCTTGTGAAATAATGATATCCAAAAAATTAGCTGATCTTGCAAGAATAAATCAAAAAAACTTTTCTAGTTTGAAAACAAAAATAAGAGGAAAAGAAGATGAAATGGATGCCTTGTTTATGGAGCAAGCATCAGAAATTCAGATTAACTAATTTAATAACCATATTTTTTATAGACTGGTTTCTTTTTTTGATTTTTCTTGGGTGGTTCGTTATTCATTATAATACTCTCTAAAAATCGTGTGAAAGTTTCTTTTTCTATAAACATAGAAAAGTTACAATTATTTCTTGACCAATATTTTTTGTTAACTTTTTTAATGGCAGTCTCGATATCTTGATATTTATTAGACCAAAGCTTGTCTTCAAGCAAATTGGAAACCTCTTTTGATAAATTTTCATCTTTTATTTTGTAACCATAGGTCTTTGATATCTTTTTCTCTTCCGATTGTTTTTTTGAAGAATTCTTTGGGGAAAAAAGTCTAAAAGATGCTACTAAGCTGGAATTTTTGTGAGGAAAGTAACCAGAAGCAGGATTTTTCATTAGTTCATAGACATTGCTCACTTTCATCCAGTGGTAACCCGTTGGAGGATCTACATCAAGAAACTTTGTTGTTTCATCAACTTTCTCACGAGAATTATTATCTTTTTTATCTTTTGAGGTACTTTTGCCAAATAAGCTTATACTAGCAGTTAAGCTTGAATTTTTGTGCTCAGTATACCCATAATATCCATTTTCCATCAGCTCATATGATTGACCAACTTTCATCCAGTGATAGCCTTTAGGAGGATCTACTTCGACTATATGAGCATTTTGTTTTTTGCTTACATCTAAAAAAGCCTTATTTAACGCCTGAGCACACAAGTCTTTTTTTTCTAGATATTCAGAGAAATCTGAGTAACCTTGATTTTTAGCAAATTTATTGAAACCACCCTTAAAGCCAGCATGCATGTGGGCTTCAGTTCCGTAGCTCAAAAAAATCAGGCATAGACCAGCTAGAGACAAAAGTTTAAAGATGTTTATCACCATTAGACACTAACAATCTGGAGTTTAAAAATCAAATCAAGTGTTTTCCAGTTTAGTTTAGATATACAAAAATTAAAATTATTTGACTATTCCCATAGGAATTTAAATTGCTTCTTTGACAATTGAGTCAATTTGATTATTTTTCAAAACATAGATTAGGTATTTTAGGTAAATTTGATATGGCAAAGTATAAACCGATTTCTCACGATGTTGAGGAAGGTCAAAATTACTTTTGGTGTAGCTGTGGAAAAAGCAAAAACCAACCTTTTTGCGATGGAAGTCATGTTGGTTCAGAATTTCAGCCCCTAAAATATACCGCAGAGAAAAATGAAACTAAATTTTTCTGTACTTGCAAACGAACCAAAAACCAACCTTTTTGCGATGGTAGTCATAATAGTCTTGAGTTTAAAGAGAAAGAAGAAAACAGTTTTTCTACCAGAGTTGAGCCAGATAGCAAGAAAATTGATATCCCTATAAACTTAGAAAAATATAAACCGATTTCTCATGATGTTGAGGAGGGCAAAAATTACTTTTGGTGTAGCTGTGGAAAAAGCAAAAACCAACCTTTTTGCGATGGAAGTCATGTTGGTTCAGAATTTCAGCCCCTAAAATATACCGCAGAGAAAAATGAAACTAAATTTTTCTGTACTTGTAAACGAACCAAAAACCAACCTTTTTGCGATGGTAGTCATAATAGTCTTGAGTTTAAAGAAAAAGAAGTAAACAGTTTTTCTGCCAGAGTTGAACCAGATAGCAAGAAAATTGATATCGCTGTAAACGAGACAATCCTAACGGCATCTCTAAGAAACAATGTAGCACACCTGAGTGCTTGTGGGGGTACTGGGAAATGCTCTACATGTAGAGTAGAGATAACTGACGGATTGGAAAATTGTTCATCAAGGACTGAGCTGGAGCAGAAATTAGCAAAAAAATTAACTTTTCCTGAAAACATTAGACTGGCTTGCCAGACTACAATCAATGGACCTGTTTCTTACAGAAGACTACTTTTAGATAAGAGAGATTTGGGTAACTCTAATCAGTTAGCTAATACAAAACTTGAGTCAGTAGGAACTATTAGGAATCTTTCTATCATGTTCAGCGATATTAGGGGCTTTACCCCTTTTTCTGAGGCACTTGCCGCATATGATGTAATTTTTATACTAAACCGATATTTTTCAATAATGCGAGATGTCATCATTAGAAATGGTGGAGAAGTAAATAATTATATTGGTGATGCTATTTTAGCAATTTTTGGCCTTAAAGACTCAAGGCAGCAAACCTTGCGAGCAGCAAATGCAGCTGTAGAAATGTTAGAAGCAATGGATGAATTTAAGGAGTATCTTTTGAAAGCCTACGGCAGAGATTTTGATATGAGAATAGGAGTGCATTTTGGAGAAGTAATACTAGGCTCAGTGGGGTCTGGTGAAGATAAAAAGTTTACGGTTATCGGGGACACAGTTAACATTGCAAGTCGAATAGAGGCAATAAACAAAGATGCTGGAACTCGATTCCTTATCTCAGATGTCGCCTATGAAAGGATTAAGGATAACGTTGAAGTAAGGAATTTCGTTAGGCTAAAATTGAGAGGATCTAGCAATCTTATTACATTACACGAAGTTAGCTCTATTGATTCCAATAGTTTAATTGATCATTCTGTTGTTCAGGAAAAAGAGATCGATGGAGATCTTTGGATAAGAACATTACCAATAAGCGAGTTAGATAAGGGAGAAAAGAAAAAATTTGAATATGATGGTAAAGAAATTCTGTTAATTAATCAGGATGGATTATTTGCAATTGAGAATATATGTCCTCATATGAACTTGCCATTGGAGATTGGACAAATTACTGAAGAAGGGACAATCTTATGTCCTTACCATAACAGTGAATTCTGTTTTAGATCTGGTGAAGTAAGAAAATGGGTTGGGCTGCAACCTGATGAGGCAAAAAAAGATTGTGAGCCTCTCAATGTTATCTCCACAAAAGAAGCAGATAGCTATATTTGGATTCAGAAACCAAACACATGAGTATTTCCCAATTTTGTGAATAATCTGTTAACGTATATTTAGAAGGATGTGATTATGACAAATGTTCTTATTACTGGTGCAAACAGAGGCCTAGGGCTTGGATTTGTGAAAAAGTTTTTAGACAAAAATGTAAATGTTTTGTGCACAACTAGAAATATAGCTGGATCGAAAAAACTTTTGGCATGTAAAGAAAAGCACCCTGACAATCTTGAGATTCTTGAGCTAGACTTACTAGAAGAAAACTCAGAAAATACTTTATCTAATTTATTGTCAGATAAACCAGTAGATATTTTTATAAATAATGCAGGAATGATGGGTAGCTCTGCACAGAATTTTAACGCAGTATCAGCAGAACCCTGGTTGGAGGTTCTAAAAGTAAATTTAATTGCCCCTCTATTAATTACTCAATCAATAATTGATAATGTTAAGAAAGGTTTTGATAGGAAAATTTATTTCCTTAGTTCACGAGTAGGTTCGATAGAGGATAATAGTGGAGGAGGCAGGTATATATATCGCTCTTCTAAAACCGCACTTAATCAAGTGGTAAAATCTCTTTCAATAGATTTGAAGGAGTTAGGGATAACAGTTATCTCCCTTCATCCAGGCTGGGTCAGAACTGATATGGGTGGACCTAATGCTCTAATCTCGGTTGATGAAAGTATAAATGGTATGATGAGCGTAATTGAGAAAACAGATATCAAAAACACTGGCCAATTTTTAAATTATGATGGTAATGAAATACCCTGGTAGAGTCTCCGATGCTTACGAAATGGGGATCGGGTTATTTAACTAATAGGGAGAGAAAAGGTGCATATAGGTTTAATAGGCGGCATTGGTCCAGCGGTAACGTTTCTTTATTACCAACGTTTGTTCGAGATCGCGAAGGAGAATATGTCTCCGCTTGAATTAACTGTAGTTCATTGTGACATGCCGACATTTTTAAAAAACTTTGCCAATAATGAAAAAGAAAAACAATCTGACATTTATGTAGAATTATCGAACAGACTACAAAAAGTGGGTGCGGACTTCGTGGTCCTTCCTTCTATAGGTGGGAGTTTTTGCTTGGCAGAGTTTTTGCCCAAAAGTCCCTTGCCTATTGTTGATGTAATGACCCCTCTTAAATCACATTTAGATGAATATAGTGGGAAGTCTTTGGGATTAATCGGCACTAATAAGGCTATGGATACAAAAATTTATAATGTGACTTCGGCGGTAGACTGGTTAACGCCAGAAGGGGATGAGTTTGAAGAAGTTCACAAAAGTTATGTTGATCTTGCAACTGATGGAAAAACAAATAGAAAAATTTCTCAAACACTTATTGATGCCTCCAAAAACCTAATAGATCGAGGGGCAGAGGCAGTAGTACTTGGAGGTACTGACCTATTTTTAGCATTTGAACACCAAGAAGTGTCCTTTAAAGTTATTGATTGTGCTGAGGTT
>CACFNV010000018.1 GCA_902567635.1 uncultured Alphaproteobacteria bacterium | reverse complement strand
TACGAATGGTTCCACAGCCAGTTATGCTAGGCTTTGTAAATGGACTTGCTATCGTTATAGGCCTAGCGCAGATAAGGCAGTTCCAGTTTGAAACGTCTAGTGGGGAACTTGAATGGATGAGTGGAGTTTTACTCAGTACTTCCGTTCTTTTAGTCTGTATAACAATGGTTTTGATTTGGTTGACGCCTAAAGTCACCAAACTAATACCCGGACCATTGGCCGCGATAATAATAGTGAGTGTTGCAGTTATTTATTTTGAGGTAAGCGTTCCTTCTGTTGGGGATTTATCTTCAGTATCAGGAGGGCTCCCTGTTTTTTCAATCCCTTCGATACCTTTAAATTTTGAAACTTTTTTTATTATTTTTCCATACGCGCTAGTTCTTGCTGCTATCGGTTTAATAGAAAGTTTACTGACTTTAAATCTTGTAGGCGAAATAACAGATAAAAGAGGAGGTACTCGTCAAGAATGCTTAGCTCAGGGAGCAGCTAACACTGTGACTGGTTTTTTTGGTGGTATGGGGGGCTGTGCAATGATAGGTCAGTCAATGATTAATGTTAAATCAGGCGGTAGAACACGGCTAGCCGCCACTTCAGCGGCACTGTTCCTTCTATTTTTTATCCTGTATGGATCTAGCTTGATAGAGGCTATACCGATAGCTGCATTGGTTGGCGTGATGTTTATGGTTGTTATTGCAACCTTTGCATGGAATTCGATAAGACTTATTACCAAAATTCCAAAATCGGATGCTTTAGTAATTGTTCTTGTAACAGTTGTGACAGTTCTTGAAGACCTTGCGGTTGCTGTACTTGTAGGAGTTATTTTCTCTGCTCTAGTGTTTGCATGGAACTCTGCGATTAAAATCCGAGCGGTCGAACGTCCATCAATAAGAACAAAAGGTGCAAAGGTCTATGATATTGAGGGTCCCTTGTTCTTTGGCTCTGTTGAAAGTTTTTTAGAAATTTTTAAGCCTGATGATGATCCAAAAACTGTGATTTTAGATTTTGCAAAATCAAAGGTAGTAGATCAATCTGCTCTCAAGGCAATAGAGGACATAGCGGAAAAGTATCAGGTTTCAGGCAGAGAAATAAAGCTCCGACATTTAAGCAGAGATTGTCATGACCTTTTGACAAAAACTGGACAGTTAATGATCGATAGTGATGATGACCCGACATATCAAATCGCTGTTGACTATAATGTGAAAACAGGAATTTTAGCCAAGTAGTTTTTCTTGATTTTGAAAAACCCTAAAATTAAAAATATTTAATTATTGGGTAGCTGGTTCTCCACTAAAGTTGCCAAAATAGAAGCACCAATAGGAATTATATTAGTATCAAAAACAAATTTTGGACTATGAAGGGGCTCTGTTCCTGAATGGCCGATACGACAGTAAGCGCCCTTTACATGCTTTAACATGTCAGCAAAATCTTCTGAACCAGTTGCTGGAGTTGCGTTCCTAATTATATTATCTTTGCCAACTATTTTTTCTGCAGCATCCATATATTGTTCACACAATTTTGAGTCGTTAAATAAAACGTCAAAGGTATTTCGTAAATCAATATTAATTTCAACTCCATAGGTTTTTTCAAGTCCTTGGCATATCGTTTTAAATCTGTCTTCGACAAGGGAGTATGCCTCATCTGAAAAATATCTAATTGTTCCCGCGAGGATTGCGCTTTCAGGTATTACGTTGTAGGCTGATCCTGCGTGTACCTGTGTTATTGATAAAACTACGTTTTCCAAAGGATGAATGTTTCGGGAAATTATAGTTTGCATTTGTGATACCAAAGTTGAAGATATTATAATTGGATCAATAGATTGATGGGGCATCGCAGCATGACTTCCCTTTGCATTGATAGTTACATCAAAAAAAGCGGCTCCAGCCATTGCCTTACCTTGGCAAATGCTTACTTCGCCGTGGCGTCCGTTTGGTGAATTGTGTATTCCATAGATTTCATCACAAGGGAATTTTTTAAACAAGCCTTCTTCGAGCATTTTTCTGGCTCCACCCAAACCTTCTTCAGCCGGTTGAAAAATTAAAATAGCCTTTCCTTTGAAGTTTCTTGTTTCACAAAGATGTTTTGCGGCTCCCAAAAGCATTGTGGTATGCCCATCATGGCCGCATGCATGCATTTTCCCAGGTGTCTTTGAGCTGTAATTAAGATTAGTAGTTTCTTCGATAGGAAGAGCGTCCATTAAAACGACGGTAGCAAATAAATACTGTATACCATGTTCGGCAACCAGGGCGATCATAACCACAGCAAGTGCGCCAGTAGCTCCAGATATCATACCTGGCCTTCCACCGATAAGCGCAGTTATCAGACCAACAATAAATGCAGCGTAAAGTCCAACCAATGGCTCCACACCAGCAACAAAAGCGAACGCCACAGCTTCAGGGACTAAAGCAATGGCGACCGTCAATCCCGCTAAAATTTCGACTCTTAGTAATGAAAAAGAAAACTGCTTGGAAAGTGACTTGTTTTCAAATCCCTCTGCCAAAATTGAAATGGCTGTTTTTATCAAATTTTAACCCTTATGTTCTGCTCATATTTTTTATCTATATAGGCTTAATATTTATTTTAGATACATAAGTAAAGGTGAATTTGCTTGGTTCAACTTTTAAACTATAAAAAAAGTGAATTTTATTTCTAAAAAGCTTTCGGTTCGCTATTGTAATGATTGAAAGGAATTAATTTTCATGAAAAAACTTTTCATCGTTCAAGATAACCTAGGCAGAGATTATGAAATACCCGATATAGAGAGCTTTTATCAACACCTGAAAGAATTTCATCTAAATGGAATATCAGTTCATGAAGAGGAAGGTCATTATTTCACCGTAAATGATAACTTTAGAGAGAAGATAAAGAAAATGTTTGATAGTAGAAAATGACCATTGCCATTAAAAGAATAGATAATGATACTTTCTCAGTTTCGATAAGTTCAAAAAAAAACACTCAACACACAGTAAAATTTTCTGATAAACAGCGTGATTTATACGAACTGGGTCATATTCAAAAAGATGTGATTATTAAAATTGCTTTTGACTTTCTACTGGCTAGAGAACCTAATACATCGATACTTACAAATTTTTCAATAGATTTAATAAGTAACTACTTTCCTGAATTTGAAACAAAATTAAAGAAAAACTTCACCAAGTCAAAGGAGGCGACAAAGTTTTAAATAGCATAAAAAAATACCAAAAAGGAGAAATCAACCACAAGATAAATCTAAGTATGAAACTTAGTAATGAAAAGGATTTCTTGAAATTTTGGAAAGAAAAAAACTTGTCAAATACCGACGTAATAAAAACGCTTACCTCAGTAGCAAGTGTATCCAATAATTTATCTTGGTTATTTTTTTTTCTGCTTACCAGTGCGCTATTCAATACCAGTTTAGAAATATAATTTACAATCAGTATACAAGCTTAGCTGTAGCAGAAAAAAAGAATAGTCCTTTAGAAATATCCATCGATAAAAATAATAATAATACAATAATAATTAAAGGGTTAAAGACATGGCTGGTAACAACCAATATCAGTAAAATAATAGTTTTTGCCAAGTTAACAAAACCAATACAAATAATTCAAAAATCAGAGAAAAAATACTGGAAGTCACTGGTAGCCCTGGTATCTGTAGACGAAACAACCAAGCTTACACCTTTTGAAAAAGTTCGTTATTTAAAAAAACTTAAACAAGGTAACATACAGCTAAACTCAACTCTGGTAGATATGAAAAATATTATGTCAGGTAAAAAAAATAAGAGATTTTAGAGTAGTTGAAAAATACTTTGTAATGTTGTCATTAACAATTTTTTTCTCTTTAAAGATCAAAAGCCACCGACTAAAAAAGGTCTATCATAATCTTGGGAACGAACTAATAGTTTTATTGCTTAGGAAAAAATTAAATGACAGAACTCTTAGACCTCTTCACAAAAAATTTCAAAAAGTGTTTGATATTTTTGACAAAATCCCTGAAAGAAACAGTATAACTGATTGGAATACAGACAAAATTTTATTTAAATTTCTTACAAAATAAAACGATAAATTATGTCTACCAATGTTCTGCGAATGGTCGCAATTCTACTCTAAATGACCATGCGGACTTCTCCTGATGAACAACATGATAGATTTCTTTTGCGATTTGTTTGGGCGCAGCAAAAAACTCATCAGGCTTGTCAGGGGCTAGCCTTGGCCTAGTTCTAGGGGTATCAATAAGTGCATCAATAATAAAATATGCTACATGGATTCCTTGAGGGCCAAATTCTCTTGCCAGAGATTCAGACAAAATTCTCTGAGCGGACTTAGTAGCTGCAAAAAACCCCCAATGCGCCTTTCCTCTTTCAGCTGCTGTATTTCCCGTAACCATAATTGATCCCCTTCCCATTTCCAGCATATTTGGAATGGTTTCCTGTGCAAGGACTAAAAGTGCAGTGGTATTTACCCTAAAGTTTCTTTCTAGATCATTGTAATCCAGCTCAAGCATCGGACCCCTATTAGCCATAGGAGCATTATGGATTACTACTTCAGGCCTTCCCATGTCGTTCTCTATTTTTTTTATCTTTTTCTTTAAAAGAGCAATATCTGCTACATCGCAAGGATAAGCTTTAGTGTTAGGATACTTTGACTCCAATCTTTTCAAGTTATCTTCAGATCTAGCGATCATGGCTACATGAAACCCATTCTCTGAGAAGTATTTGGCTATTTCTGCTCCAGTTCCAGTCTCGGGTCCAACACCAGTTACTAAACATACTTTACTCATTTTTAAATGCATCCCGTTCACTCAAACGAGTTTTTAGATCTAGAATATTTGCATGCTCATCGACATTTAAGCCTATATTGTTTGCAAGTTCAAGGGTGCAATATAACGTTATATCAGCAACACTAAATTCCTTACCAGCCACAAAGAAACATTTATCCAAATGCTTGTCTAACCTTTCAAACAAAATTCTTGCTGAGTCCTCTCCTCTTTTAACTATAGAGCCAGATCTCTTTAAGTGATTCCTCGTTCCAGCTAAAACTTTGCCATCAAACCTTTCAAATTTGTTTCTTATTCCTGCCATTAGAGGTATGTATCCATCAATTTCCAATCTTCGATTCCACATCTCTATTAATGCTCGATCCTTGGGGGTAGATCCAAATAATTTAATTTTCCCCTGATTTGATTCTTCTAAATATCTGCATATTGCTACTGATTCAGAAATAACTGTCCCATCACTCAATTCTAGAAATGGAACGCAATGAAAGGGATTCAAAGAGTTAAAGGGTTCTTTGAACTGATCACCATCTCTGACATTAAGTTGCTCCGTATCTATAGAAACATCTGCTTCCTTTAAAAAAATATCCACTCTTCTGGAGGCCGGTGCGGGGTCAAATTGATATAATTTCATTTATCTTTTATTCTGAACACTTTTATTCAAACTTTAGTTTATATATCAAACCTTTTCTACTTTAATAATTATACTTTCCAGTTTTTTGTCGTTTAAATTTGATAGGGAGTATGAGGTTAAAGGATGTAACTAAGCACCACCAATGCTAGAAGTACACTTATTTGCCTTGGAATTTTTCAAGGCATCAATAATGATAAATTAGAAGACAGGAACCACATCAAATAAAAATAGACTAATTAAAAACCCTGAAGACCGATCAGTTTTCAAAAGATCATAAGAATTAAATCTTAAGTAAAAGTAACTCTTTATTTTTAAGCTTTTGAAACAAAGACCAAAAAATGTTAAAAATATAGAATGGTTAATAAAACGCAAAAAATAGCAGAATTTCTTGTGGACTCACACTTGAATGGTAAGGACTTCAAAAATTTAGAAGGCAGTTTAAAACCATCAAATTTTGATGAAGCTTATGATGCACAAAACTATTTTCAAAAACTAATTTCTAGAGGTGAGTTAGGAGGCTTCAAAATAGCATTGTCTTCAAAAATACAACAGGAACATCATAAAATAAATCAGCCAGTTTACGGCGGTATTTTTAAAAAAGAAATCTATCAAAGCCCAAAGTCCATTAGGCTTTCTGACTACAAACGATTGAGTGTTGAGTTTGAGCTTGCTTTCGAACTATCAGAACAAGTAGAAGATTTGAAATCGGGAAAACAAATAGGAGAGATAAGAAATTACATTTCTGATGTTTATCCCGCACTTGAATTAATAGAAGATAGAAAAGCTGAATATAATGGGCTAGATGCCTTATCATTGGCGTGCGATAATGCATGGTCAGGTGGTCTAATCTTAGGTAAAAAAATTAAAAACTGGAGAGGACTAGACTTCAAGAATTTAATCTCTACATGTAAATGGAATAACGAAGATCTTAAATCCACAAGTGTTATGGATGCAGACCCATTTAACAATCTCAAGTGGATAACAAAACAGTTAATCGAAAGAAGGAAAGTTTTAACTAAGGGTATGTTTATAATTACAGGTAGTGTTTTTTTGGTCCGTAAAGCAAAAGCAGGAGATTTAATAAGACACAGCCTTTTTGATGATCTCGAGGTTGAACTAGAAATAATTTGAAAGAATTGTTAACAATTTTAAATCTAGGATATTTTTTATGAACAAAGAGACCAAATTAAAAGATGAAATTACTCAAAAAATAGGTGTCTTAACTAGACGCGAAACAGAAGCAAGGATTTTAGTACCTTTTTTTCAAGCGCTAAGTGAAAAGTTTGGTAAAGAGGAAGTGGCACCAATATTGGAAAAAACTATTATGGATTTATCTAGAATTCAGGGAGCAGAACTATCAAAAAAATACGGCAGTGGTGTGGATTCTTTCCTAGAAACATTACAATTTTGGACGCAAGACGGGGCATTAGAAATTGATGTCTTAGAAAAGAATGAAAAAAAGTTGGATTTCGATGTTACGAGGTGTAAATATGCTGAAATGTATAACGCTCTAGGCATTCAAGATTTAGGGGCTATACTTTCATGTAATAGGGATGCAGCTATGATAGAAGGCTTCAACCCGAAAGCCTCTTTAGACAGAAAAACAACTATAATGAGTGGAGGAAAGTGCTGCACCTTCAGATACACTTTTGACGAAACTTAAAAGCAATTCTTTTCTTGAAAAAATCTAAACCAGACATTTTATACGGATTCATCGTTACATCTTTTTTATGCCTAGCGATATTCTCAATTTTTAAGTTAGCTAGTTATGAGAAAAATATTGAAACAACTTATGAAACATTTGGGGAAACCCCTGTAGTTGTCACATCTCCTATCGGGAAGAAAAATGATCAACTCATTTTTATATCTCACGGATTTGCTGGATCAACAACTTTCATGCGCCCAATTGCTATCGCTTTAGCTGAGGCTGGCTTCATTACAATCAGGTTCGATTACCTTGGCCATGGCGAGCACCCTGATCCTTACAGTGGAGACATAACAACTATTAAGGGAGCCACACAAAACTTTGTTAAACAAACAGAGATAATCATCGATCATTTTCTAAATAAATATAAATTAGAGACAGGGTTGATAATCGGTCATTCTATGGCATCTGACATAGTAATTAGAACTGCTAAGAAAAGCTCACGGATAGAAGGAGTGATAGGTATTTCAACATACTCTGATGCAGTCACCGAAACACATCCTAAAAATTTATTAATACTTAATGGCCAATGGGAGCCTCCTTTGAGAGCAAAAGCTAGGGACATCTTTATAAGTGTAGGTATTGAAAACCCCACAGAGGGAAAACTTTATGGTGAATTTAATAATGGAACAGCACGTAAAGCTATTTCTGTAAAAAACTCGGATCACATTGGCGTTCTATACTCTTCAACTACTCAGAGAGAAATCATCGCTTGGGCCAATCAAATATACCAAGAGAATTATAATATAGTAACTAACAGCATCGGGCTGTGGGCAGGTCTACTTTTTTTTAGTCTATTTATTTTATTTATTTGCAGTTTAAAATTTTTTCCTATTCGAAAGCTTGAAAGAGGCACATTAAATTTTAGAAATTTCATTTTTGCAAGCATTTTAGCTACCGTTATTATTCCATATGCTTTAAAGTTTTTTACTCCAACACTTGTTGCCTTTCCTGCGCACAACCATTTAATTAGTCATCTTTTGTTGATGAGTATAATTCTCATAGTGCTAACTCCTATAAAATTAAATAAACCCCTTATAAAAAGCTTTAATCTTCATATTTTTGCATTCTTGTTTGTAACTTTTTCTTTGGTCTTTGGAAACATTCTCAACAGTTATGTCAGTACATTCTACCTGTCAGATGGTCGAGTGGGCTTATTTGTATTAATGGCTATAGGGTGTGTTCCTATAATGATAGTGCTTCAATCATTCTATCAAGTTGAAAAGTATGGTTGGGCGATTGGGAATTTAGGAAAATTATTTATTTTAATCTCCCTATCAATTTCAATATGGTTAGACTTGGAAAAGCTATTTATACTTGGCTATGCAGTCATTTTATTCATTGCATTCTCGATAATTTTTGGCTTTTTGGCAAATCTTCTAAATAGAAAATATAATGACGTAGTTTCGATAGGAACTGCTAACGGATTAGTCTTGGCTTGGACATTTGCTACAGCACTACCAATTTATATTCCGTAAAAAAGTTGGGTTTATTGGATCTATAAAATTCGCTATGATAAAAAGTTAAAATAATGAGTAAATTATGACAGTGTTAATTGCAGGCGGAGGAATAGGCGGTTTGACCCTCGCCCTCTCTTGTCAACAGCTTAAAATCCCGTTTGTAATTTTTGAAAAAACAAAAACCTTGGAGCCTTTAGGGGTTGGAATAAACCTTCAACCAAATGCAGTAAGGGAACTGTCCGATTTAAACCTGAAACAGGATCTTTATAAGATCGGAGTAGAAACTCAGGAGTTTGGGCTTTTTTCAAAAAAAGGTTTGGAAATCTGGACTGAGCCTAGGGGATTAGCAGCTGGTTATAATGAACCACAATTTTCAGTACACAGAGGCCAATTGCAGAAACTCTTATACGATAAACTTATTGAAAGAGCAGATTGGTTTTCCATAAAAACTGGTTACTCAGTTATTTCTTTCGAAAACTTGTCAAACGGAGTCAAGTTGACTTGCCTTAATAAGAGATCAGAGAAAGAGGAAACCTTCTTTGGAAATATTCTTGTAGGATGTGATGGCATTAATTCACAAGTTCGAAAGCAGATGTACCCAAATGAACAACCTCCAATTTGGAATGGCGCTGTTTTATGGAGAGGTATAACCTCTGAAGCACCCTTCCGAACCAAAGCTTCTATGGTCATGATTGGACATGATACGCAAAGGTTTGTGTCTTACCCAATAAGTGGACCAGATAGAAATGGAAGATCAATAATTAATTGGATTGCAGAGTTGAAGTTTGATCCTTCCAATCCATGGCCCAAGGGGGATTGGAGTAAAAAAGTAAATAAATCGAAATTTATTAATCAATTCAAAAATTGGTCCTTCGAATGGATAAATCCCTACCAACTGATTTCTGATGCTGGTGATGTGTTTGAATACCCCATGGTTGATAGAGAACCTTTGGAAAAGTGGACATTTGATAATACAACAATCTTAGGAGATGCCGCACATCCAACATATCCAGTTGGATCAAGTGGCGCAAGCCAAGCAATTGTTGATAGTAGAAAGTTAGTATACCATTTGAAAAAACAAGGTTTAAATAAATCTGCTCTAATTTCATATGAAAATGAAATGAGGCCCTTAACAAACAAAATCACTCTTACAAACAGGCAAGCTGGGCCAGACGCCCTATTACAAGTTGTTGAAGATAGATGTGACGGGAAATTTATCGAAATAGAAGATGTAATCAGCAAAAAAGAAATGAAGGAGCATGCAGACAAATATAAAACTGTAGCTGGAATAAATATTCAGAGGCTCAACAACAGCAAAGGTATTTTAAGTAAATACTTTTAATTTATTGGAAACTACTATCTTTAAGAAATTTACCATATTCACAGAAATCATTATGCTTAGGTCTTTCAGATAGCTGTAGGGTTTGATTTATCTCTTCAAGAACAGGTTGTATCCAAGAATGGTTTACTTCATACTCTATTAAATTGATTTTAAATCTCATTTCAGCATTATTTTTCTGTAGAAAATTGTATTCTTCAAAACGATCGGCATCACAGTACAAGAAGTAACCTGTGCCATCAACCGGATACCCTTTTTTTTCTAAAACCCATACGTATAAATCCATCTGCCTTTTATAAGATGCTTTCCACCAATCATCTAAAGTAATTGGTCCCTTATCTGACTTTTGAGAAGTACTTTTATAGTCAACAACATGTAGACGATTTGTATTTATATTAAACCAAACATCGTCAAGACCCCCTCCAACTTTAAGGTTTGTACCGATATCAACATAGTGCAGCCTATCTTGAGCACCAAAATGCATACTCTGCGTCCACTTCTCAAAATGTTCATGTTCGTAAGGTATAAGAAAGTCATAGCCTGAGTGTACTAGATACGGATGTGGTTCCTTTACTTTTCGATACTTATCAAAATCCCTTTTCAACAGAACATCTGTAGCTTCATTAATGTTAAAACCTGGGATTGAGGGAAATTTTATTCCCTCTACTTGCTCCATATAGAAGCAAGATTTACACCGCACAAAATTCTCAATTCTGCTTCTACTAAGCTCATATGGTTCAGGATTCTCTCTATTAAATATACCACGGTGCCTGGGCATAATTATTCTGACGCCTCTAAAATAATTTCTGAATTCAAAAAAATAGTTTTATCTACTAACAAACTGTACCCATCAGCTCCATAGTTAAACCTATCAATTCTTGTTTCCAAGTTGAAGGTCAAATATTTTTCCTTACCTTTATAAACCTCTTTCGGTCTTACTTTCATACTAATACCATTTGAGATACCTCGGAGATTTAATATTCCATTAATAATAAAACCATTATCAACTTCCTTAACCGAATTACTAGTGAATTTCATAATAGGATATTTTTCAGCATACAAGATCGATTTACCAAGCATGGCGGAGGTTGCAAGAGGAAACCCCGCATCACTTTTTTTTAGATCTATTTCTACAAAAAATTTTGATTTTTCTTTTTCAACAAAATCAAGCTCGAATTGAGATCTTTTTATTACAAAACTGCCAGAAAATTTTATACCGGCTGCAGTATATAGAAAAGTTATAGTCTCTTCCTCTACACCTTTATAACTAATTCCTGCATTTAGATTTGAAACAAAGAAAAAACTACACACCCCAAAAACAAATAGAAAATATTTCATTATCCAAAAGCTGACCATGGTTATTACTTTTTTTATATCACAATTTATTCTATAATTAAATTATGCAAAGTCTATTTAATGAACTTACATTTTCTAATGGTGTAAAGGCCAAGAATAAATTCTTACTTGCCCCCTTAACTAACATGCAAAGCCCTGATAGTGGTAAACTTTCTGAGGATGAGTTCCATTGGTTAGTGAAAAGAGCCGAAGGCGGATTTGGCTTAATAATGACGTGTGCGATGCCAGTTCTAAATTCAGGAATAGGCTGGGATGGTCAACTCTGTATTTATGATTCCGATCAGGAGAATGGGCACAAAAGATTGAATAAAAGTCTGCACGATTTAGGATCCTTATCTATCGCACAAATATTTCATGCAGGAATGAGAGCAGATAGCAGATATGTGTCTGAAAAGGTCGGTCCAAGTTACCATCAGGAAACAGCAACTAAGGAAATGAGTATTTTGGAGGTTCAAGAATTAAAAACTGCTTTTGTTGATTGTGCTGTTAGAGCAGAAAGATGTGGTTATCACGGTGTAGAAATTCATGCAGCTCATGGATATTTAATTGGTCAATTCTTATCTAAAGATACTAATAAAAGGTCGGATAAATATGGCGGATCTTTAGAAAACAGGACAAGAATATTATTTGAAATACTTGAAGAAATAGGACAAGAAACTAACGAAGATTTTCTTATAGGTGTAAGACTATCACCAGAAAGATTTGGATTGGACATTAGTGAGATGATAATCTTGTACAAAAACCTTTGTCAGAAAACTAATATTCATTTTATTGATCTTTCGTTATGGGACTCGTTCAAGCTCTTAGATAGTGCAGCATACAAGGGAAAGAGTTTGTTAAAGATTTTTTCAGAAATAAAGAGAAAAGGGAAAAAGCTGACAGTTGCAGGAAAAATATTCTCATATGAAGATATAGAAATTTTAGAAAAAAATAAGGTAGACTTTTTCTGCCTGGGCCGAGCTGCGATATTGGATCATCAGTTCCCAAAGAGACTTAAGGAAATGGGATATAATTTTGATGCATACAGTGCACCTGTTTCTAGAAACCATCTTTCGTCAGAAGGTTTATCAGAAAAATTTATAGATTATATGAGTACATGGAAAAACTTCGTCGAGAAAAATAATGATCTATGATCCGTCTGATCCTGAAATACTAGCTAACCCATATCCATATTTCTCGCATTTGCGTAGAACAGATCCAGTCCACTGGAATAACTCTCTAAAGTCTTGGGTAATTACGAGATATGATGACGTTAGAAAGATCCTTTCTGAAGACTTTATTACCGTAGATAGGCTAAATAGATTCTACAGTAAGTTACCAGGTAAAGAGGCTAAACTTTTGGAGGAAATAATAAAATATCTAAACTTGTGGGCTGCTTTTCGAAATCCCCCGGATCACACAAGAATGAGAAAAATAATGATGGTTGCATTCACTAGAAAATCAATAAATCAAATGGAACCGGTAATAAGAAAAATAACAGAATTTTCTCTGGATAAGCTTGATAAAAAGAATGAAATTGATCTTGTAGAAAATTTTTCTTCTCCAATTCCAGCACTAACAATAATGCATCTGTTAGGCGTGCCCACAGAGATGTTAGAAAATTTTAAATCTTGGTCAGATGATATGTCAAAGTTTATTGGTGGCTCAAGAAATGATAAAAATAAGTATGAGAAAGCTGCTTATGGATGCAAACAAATGGTTTCCTTTTTTAAAAAAATAATAGCAGAACGCAGAGCAAATCCAGCGGACGGATTTTTGATGGATCTCATTAATGCAACAGTGGAAAATGAAAAGTTTTCCGATGACGAGTTGATTGCAACTTGTATGCTTATTCTGTTTGCAGGCCATGAGACAACAACAAACCTAATCTCAAACGGAATACTCACCTTGATAAAAAATCCTGAAGAGTTAAAGAAATTAGTTTCGGATCCAAGCTTGATCAACTCAACAATAGAGGAAATAATGAGATTTGATGGACCAACCAATTCATTAGTTAGAAATGTAGCTAGAGATCATATGTTTCATGACAAAAATATGAGGGAGGGAGATCGTGTATTTGCTATGGTGTCATCAGCGAACAGGGATGAAACTGTTTTTGATCACCCAAATTCTTTTATGATAAATAGAAGCCCTAACAGACATTTAACTTTTGGCTTTGGGCCTCATTTATGCATCGGCGCTACATTAGCTAGAGAAGAAGGTCGGATAGCTCTTTCTAGCTTGTTTAAAAGATTTCCAAAAATCTCCCTTAAAAATAATTCCTCTTTTGATTGGGTAGATGCTATGGTTCCTAGAGGCTTAAAAAGATTAAGTGTTGTATTAAAATGAAATATATTCGGAGATAAAAATTGGAAGCTTACATTGTTGCCACAGCATGCACAAAATTTGACAGAAAACCAGACCAATCATTTAAGGATTTAACTGAAGAAGTCTATCTGGATTTATTAAAAAACGCTGAACATGAGAACGGTAATTTAATTGGCCAAGCTTGGTTTGGAAACTGCGGGATGGGCACGTTTGGACAAAGAAATATCAGAGGTCAAGTTTGCTTTACACCACTTGTTAATAAAAAATTATTTCCGGAGAGAGTTGGGATAATAAATGTGGAAGGAGGATGCGCCACCGGTTCTATGGCTTTCCATGGTGCTTGGAAGGATGTTGTATCTGGAACAGAGGATGTTGCTTTGGCAATTGGTGTAGAAAAAATATTTCAACCTGATAGACCTGATATGATTCAAGAAATATATGATGGAGGAATCGATCAATTTGATAAAGATGAATGGATAAATTTCTATAAAGATGTAGGCCAAAAACTAGGTAAACCCTTCAAGCTGGAGAAAAAAAAGGGAACAATTTTTATGGATACTTATGGTCTGCAAGCTCTCTGGCACATGAAAAAATTTGGTACAACACAAAAGCAAATTGCTATAGCTGCTTCAAAAAATCACTTTCATGGCTCCTTAAATGAAAAAGCCCAATATCAGTTTGAAGTTTCCGTTACAGACGTTCTTCAGGATAGAGAGATTTCGTATCCGTTGACAAGGTCAATGTGCGCTCCAATTGGCGACGGAGCGGCGGCAGCTATCATTTGTTCCAAAAAAGGTTTGAAACTTTTCACTAAGGAAGTTCAAAAGAAAGCAATAAAGATAAAAAGTAGTGTATTATCAGGAGGGAAATACCGGACACTAGACGAACCAGGACTTTCTAGAGTAGCCGCCCAAAAAGCATACAAACAAGCTGATATTAATCAAAACGATATAGATATCTTGGAAATTCATGATGCAACATCCTTCTGTGAAATTTATCAACTAGAAATGTTGGGTTTTTGTGATGAAGGAAAAGGCGGTCGATTTGTTGAAGAGGGGTCCACCTCGCTTGGGGGGAAATTGCCAGTTAATTTATCTGGAGGCCTGGTTTCAAAAGGACACCCTGTTGGGGCGACTGGGCTATCAATGGTTCATGAGCTTTCTGTCCAGTTAAAAGGAGAGGCTAAGAAAAGACAGAGTGAAAAGCATAAATATGCACTGGCAGAAAATGGTGGTGGCGTTATAGGTTTTGAAGAGGCTGCATGCTCCGTAATAATACTCGAGTCTCCCTTCTAAACCCAATACGGCTCTCTTAAAAACCGTTTTAACACTTTGCCAAGCGCATTTCTAGGAAACTCTTTTCGTATTTCCACTTGACTTATCCTTTGATGCTTCGCCAACTTTTTATTAGCCCAATCCTTTACTTTTTCAGTATCAATATTTTTTTCACTCTTTGGGATAACTAAAGCAAGACATGTTTCTCCCCACTTTTCATCAGGGATTCCTATAACAGTAACATCTAAAATATCTGGATGTTTACCTAGAATCTCTTCAATATCAACTGGGAAAACATTAAGTCCTCCCGAAATAATCATATCTTTTTTCCTATCGAGTATTGTGAGAAATCCTTCCTCATCAAGCTTACCAATATCTCCAGATTTTATAAAAGATTTACCTCTTTTATCTTTCCAAATTAGTTGTTCTGTAAGTTTTTTTTCATTAAAATATTCCTTCATCATTCCAGCACCATAGCCAGCAATCTCTCCAGCGTGACCAACATCACACTCTTCTTCACCTTCATTAAGGATTTTTATTTCAAACCCCAAAACAGGGGTTCCAACTGTTCCAAATTTAGTTCTTTGATATTCCGGCTTTAGCATTGTAGCAAAACCCTCTGAAAAGCCATAAAGCTCATAAAGGTTCTCAGTCAAAAGATCTAATATTTTCTGTTTCATATCAAGTCTTAAAGGAGACCCAGCTGACAATATAGCTTTTATTGAAGAAAAATTCCTTTCTTTTATATCAATAATTTCCAGAAGTGCTCCGAATTGAGGCGGAACCAAAAATGTGTGTGTTATGCTTTCTCGTTCAACGATATTAACAAACGCTTCGGGATCAAAATTTCTCATTATAAAAAGGGTGCCACCCACAAAAATTGTAGGTAACATCATCAGCCAAGTTCCATTGGAATATAAAGCCGTAGTTGTTAGAGATCTGGAAAAACTATTGAAAGACATCTCTATAGCATTTGAAGTAGCCCAATGGCTTCTCGCCCTATGCGTTTGGACAATTCCCTTCGGCAAACCAGTAGTACCAGATGAATAAATTATATTGAAGTTATCATGCGCATCACAATCATATTTGTATAAAAACTCCGGCTTTTCATTTGCAATTTCTTTATCAATATTGCCCCAATTGACTTCCTCATGATCTAGTATGAAAAAATTATCCTCACTCACATATTGATAATCGTTTTTGTCACGTGAAATTAAGTTCATAAAGTCTTTATCCACGATCAAGCACTTAGATTGGCTATTATTGGTAAGATTAATTATTTGTTCTTTTGTAAGAAGCCCAGAAAGAGGCACCACGCATGCTCCTGCCTTTACCACACCGAATATGAGCTCTAAAATCTCAATTTTATTGCCTACTAGTAAGCATATATTGTCTCCTTTACCAAACCCTCTCCTTTTCAAAAAGTTAGCCACCCTATTTATGTTTCCGCTAAAGTCTCCCCAACTTCTAGTTTCTTTCTCACAA
Organism: uncultured Alphaproteobacteria bacterium; assembly: GCA_902567635.1. Taxonomy (GTDB): domain Bacteria; phylum Pseudomonadota; class Alphaproteobacteria; order Rhodobacterales; family Rhodobacteraceae; genus CACIJG01. Next base: position 9,495 of record CACFNV010000018.1, on the reverse strand, counting down.
ATCAAAGCATTTTTATTCTTCTGGTATATACCATGGCTTTCTATAACATTAAGGATGTCAAAGTGAGTATTATCAATCATAAATGCTCTCCAAATTCTTAATTTAACAAAGATAAATATTTAATATAATATGTTTATGATAATCACCATTTTAGAATTAAAGTAATAAAATTATGAAAAAAATCTGTATTTTTTTGCCGATCCTATATTTACTGTCGGCAAGTATATCTCTAGGCTTTGTAACAGCGGCAAAAACAGCCTTAGTTATAGAAAATACTACTGGTGACGTTCTTTTATCAAAACAAATTTATAAGCCAATTCCACCGGCCTCTATGTCAAAACTAATGACCTTATGGATGACTTTCGAAGCCTTGGATCTAGGCAGGATTACATTGCAGGACAAACTGCTAGTCTCAAAGAAAGCTTGGGAAAAAGGCGGCTCAAAAATGTTCTTAAGGCAAGGCGAAAAGGTTAGCATTGAGAACTTAATAAGAGGTGTAATCATTCAATCAGGTAATGATGCTTGTATTGTACTCGCCGAAGGATTGGCAGGAACTGAAGAAAATTTCTCAGAATTAATGAATATCAGAGCGAGAGAAATAGGCTTATTGCATTCGTCATTTTCTAATTCAACAGGCTGGCCACATCCCAATCATAAAATGAGCTCTAACGATATCATGATCCTTGCAAATAAAATAAGAACCAATTTTCCTCAATACTATAAAATTTTTCGGGAAATAGATTTCACATGGGACGGTATAACTCAAAAAAATAGAAATCCTATGTTGTACATGAACATAGGAGCGGACGGACTTAAGACTGGCTATACAGAAGAAGCGGGCTACGGTCTAATTGCATCAGCAAAACAGAAAAGTAGAAGAATATCTTTTATAATTACTGGGCTGGACTCAACCAAGCAAAGAGCTAGAGAATCAAAAGCGATAACTACATGGGCCTTTAACAATTTCAAAATAATTAATTTATTTAAAAAAAATGAAACTATTGCAAGCGTTCCAATTTGGCTTGGAGTTAAAGACCAATTAGAGATTGCTAGCTCTTTGAACACTGACTTTCTTAGCTTAAATAATCCTGAAACTTTAATCAGCGCTAAACTTGTTTTAGACGGGGATATAGTTGCGCCGGTAAAAAAAGGTGACCCTTTAAATGGAAGGCTTGTAATAAAAACAAAATCTCTTTTGTCTGAAAATGGTAAAAAAAGAGAGCTCTCTTTTCCATTAATTGCTAACGAAACAGTAGATAAAGGAGGTATATTGGTGAGGATAAAAACCAATTTTAGATTATTAAAAAAACAGATTACAGATTTGTTCCGAATTAATTAATGAAGAATTTATTTATAACTTTTGAGGGAATAGATGGGTGTGGGAAATCGACTCAAGCAAAAATATTACATGAAAAATTAAGCGAAATCGACTCAACCACCCTACTAACTGAAGAGCCAGGCGGAACACAAGGAGCCAATGAAATTAGAAAACTACTTTTGAGAGAAAATAATTTTTCTTGGTCAGTTGAAACAGAAGTTTTACTGTTCATGGCTGCCAGAAATGACCATGTAGAAAAAAAAATTAAGCCAGCACTTGAAAAAGGTTATACGGTGATTTGTGATAGGTTCATAGATAGTACTCTTGTCTACCAGGGCATGAGGAGTGACTTAGCTAGAAAGTTATGTTTAAGCTTATATCACCTCATTGGACGGGAGCCCAATCTTACTTTTTTAATTGACATGAAACCTCAGAAGGCTCTTGATAGGGCATTATCCAGAAAAAATAAAGAAGACAGGTTCGAAAACTATGGAGTCCCTTTTCAAATTAAGTTAAGAGATACGTTTTTGAGATTGGCTGAAGAAACCCCAAAGAGAATTATTGTTATCGAAGGAGATAATGATAAAAACCAAATAGCAAATGATGTCTTTAGTCATGTTCAGAAATATATTATTAACAAGATATCAAACTGAAAAAGTTTTAGAGCTCATTAATGACAACAAAAATACTTGGACACAAAAAGCAGATTGAATTCATCTCAAATACAATTAAACAAAAAAATATTCCAAATGCCTGGCTGTTTTTTGGTTCAAAAGGAATAGGCAAAGCATTACTAGCAAAAAAAGTAGCTCATTTAATAGCATCAATAAATTTCAAGGAACAAAAAATAATTGACAGAATATCTAGCCAAACCCTGAGAGAAACCGGTATAAAATCAGACATTCAAAATATATATTATTGTCAACGCCAAAAAGAAGAGAAGAAAGATAAGAAAAACAAATTTATCAACATTGACGACATTAGAAAGATACAAAAATCTTTTTCTCTAGCCTCGGTAGATCAAAGTTATAGAACTTGCATAATTGACTCAGCAGATGATTTAAATTTTCAGGCATCTAATGCTATTCTGAAAATTCTAGAGGAACCCCCAGAAAATACGTTGTTTATCATTATTAGTAATAATATTGAATCTATAATACCAACAATTGCTTCAAGATGTCAGAAAATACAATTTAATAACCTTGATAATGATGAAATGATCGAACTAACCGATAGTATTTTTGAAAATAAGAAAATAGACATCAAAAGAAAAGAATATCTTTTAAAAATCAGCAATGGCTCTCCCGGCAGACTTTCTCTTCTACTTGATGAAGAGTTTTTGTCTGTTTTGGTAGAAGTAAAGTCTATTATTTCTGATTTCCCAATTTTTGATTATGACAAAATACATAACCTAATTTATGAGTATCCCAGCTACTCGACTTGGGAAGAAAACGATCGATCTATCTTGAATGTTTTTCTTATTTGTATTTCCTATATTTCCTCCACATTGTTAGAAGCAAGCTCCTCTGATACAAAATCATTAGACGACATTGTTATCAGAAAATTAAAGGAAATTCCCGACATTCAATTATTGATAGCTCACTTGTACTCACAATTAGTTTTCCTTAGGTCAGAAGCTCAAAAATTTAACTTTGATCCGAAAAAAATTATTTTTCTCTCGTTCAACTTATTTGAAGAATTAGTCAAATAGTATTCATAATGAATAAAGAATTTATAGTAGATAGCCATTGTCATTTAGACTTCGATACTCTTTTCTTGGACTTGAATAATGTCTTAAAGGAAGCAAAGAAAAAAGGCGTGAAAAAGATGTTAACGATTTGTACAAACTATAATCAGCTCAAAAGAGTAGAGAAGATTTGTGCCGATAACAAAGAAGTTGTTTATGCCGCTGGTATACATCCAAATGAACCAGAGGAGGCTCTTGATTTTGATCAAGTTAAATTTTCTGATATTTGTAAAAACAAAAACCTTGTTGGTGTAGGCGAGACAGGCCTCGATTTTCACTACTCTGAAAGCACCGAAAAACACCAGATTTTTTCATTGATTAAACATATTGAAGTTGCGAAAGAACACAATCTACCTGTGATAATTCATTCCCGAGATGCAGATGCTAAGATCAAAGAGATACTAACTAACGAGTATAAAAAAGGAGCCTTCAATTGCGTTATGCATTGTTTTTCCTCTAGCTCCTATTTAGCTGATGCAATGATTGAGCTAGGATTTTATTTGTCTATGTCAGGAATTATAACCTTCAAAAAATCAAATGAATTGAGAGATATATTTTCTCGAGTGCCCTTGAATAAGATAATAATAGAAACAGACAGTCCCTACTTAGCTCCCGTTCCCCACAGAGGCAAGCGAAATGAACCAAGTTATGTCTCTTACATTGCAAAGAAGGGTGCAGAAGTTTTAAAAGTTGAAGAAGAAGTGTTTAGAAGAGAGACAACAAGGAATTTTTATAATTTATTTACCAAGGTTATAGAGGAAAATGAGCACTAAAATTACAATTTTAGGATGTGGCTCTTCGGGAGGGGTACCCAGAGTTGGGTTCGGATGGGGTGAATGCAATCCTAGGAATAAAAAAAATAGGAGAACAAGATGTTCTTTATTAGTAGAAAAAAAGGTTGGATCAGAGAAAATATCTGTTCTAATTGATACTGGTCCAGATATTAGACAACAAATGTTATCAGCTGATGTACAGAACTTGGATGCTATTCTGTATACTCATGCTCATGCTGACCATGTTCATGGAATTGATGATTTAAGGACACTCGCCTATAAAAAACGTAAAAAAATACCTGTCTGGGCAGACTTATCAACACAAAAAAGGCTTAATGAGGGCTTCAGGTACATATTTTCAACACCAAAAAATAGTAAATATCCACCAATTTGTAAGCTTAATTTGATTGAAAAAGAAAAAATAACAATAGATGGTTCTCAAGCGAAAATAGAATTTCTTCCTTTAACAGTAAATCATGGAGATATCGATGCATTGGGCTTTAAATTTGAGAACGTAGTATATATGCCTGATGTTTTGGATATTTATCCAGAAGCATGGGAGCAACTACAAGGCATAGACTTATTAATCATTGATGCTTTGCGTCGAGATCCTCATCCAACCCATACTCACTTAGAAAAAACACTTGGGTGGCTAAAGCAGCTTAAGCCAAAAAAAGCGATTTTAACTAACTTACATAATGATCTCGATTACGATTTGTTAAAAAAAGAGCTCCCAGATAAGATAGAACCAGCTTTTGATGGCTTAAATATTCATATAAATTAATGATTGTTCAGATAGCTATTTTAATTCTTCCCGTTTTCCTAATTATTATATTTGGATTTCTATGTAGAAAGTTTGAAATATTGATGGAAGAAGATATTGATACTCTCATTCGATTTTGTCAAAATATAGGAATACCTATATTGCTTTTCTATAATATTCTAAATCTTAATCTAAATATCATTTTTGAAATAGGAATGTGGTTTTCGTATTACTTTTCATTGTTTGCATGCTTTTTTATTGGGTTCCTGGGAACAAAGTATTTTTTTTTTCAAAAGACAGAAGACGCGATTGCTTTTGGTTTCTGCGCTATGTTTTCAAACGGTGTTTTATTAGGTCTTCCCATTTGTGCATTAGTATTTGGAGATGACTCTCTTTCGATAAATTATGGTATAATTGTTGGTCATGGTCCCATTTGTTATTTGATGGGAATTATTTTCATGGAATTGGCGAAGTCTAAAAAATTATCTCTTGGCAGATCACTTATATTTTCTATAAAGCCAATATTTTCAAACAATTTATCGATTGGGATCTTGTCTGGACTTGTTCTTAATTTGGTTGGATTAAAGTTCCCTTTAATAGTGAATGAGGCTATTAAAATCTTCATAGTTAGCGCTATTCCCTTAGCGCTTTTCTCGCTAGGCGGAGTGTTATACAAGTACAAGATTTCAAAAAATTTAAAAATCTCAATTTTCTTAATTTGTATATCTTTAGTATTTCACCCATTAATTGTTTTTGCTTTAGGCAGCTATTCTTTCTCAATAGATAGAGAAATATTAGCTAACGGTGTTATTATGGCAGCAATGGCCCCAGGCTTAAATTCTTATTTCTTTGCTAATATGTATAATGCAGGAAAGGAAGCAATTGCATCAACAATTTTTATTGGTACGATCGCAACTATCTTTAGCGCAACAGCTTGGATATATATAATAGGCTAAATTTCTATTTATAATGAATTTTTTGGCTCTGAACGCATAAATCATAAGCAGCGCTATTCTTAGCCCCACTTCCTCTTTTGTGACATGCTAATGTTATTGCTGCCGCCTGATCTCCTCCAAGATAGTCCCCCTGATTAGGGAACAAAGGGCTTCTTCCTGTACAAGAGCTTACAGCTAAAAAGCATACAACCAAAAACATTATTTTTTTCATTTTTTATCCTATCTTTATCCTCCTAATTGAAGCACTCTTTGAACTTTTTATCAATACATTTTCTAGATAATTGTTCTGCATTCTTAACTTCATCCATATTCATTAAACCCTCAAGCTCTGATCTTAATTGAATTGTTTTTTTTATATTTTCAATATCTCTATACAAAAAAGCTGCAATGTTGCAGCTCATGTGAGCATAAATCAAATTTTTTTTTATTCCTTTGCCAAGAATAAAGTTGGTTGCTAAAGCTAGGTGAGCATCAGGGTTTCCTAGTTCTGCAGATTTTAAAAACCAGAAATGACCCTCTTCATTCTTTTTGAATATATTCTGTAATAAAGATGCCAATCGAAACTGCCCTACTGGGTCTTGGTTATAGGCTGCTTTAGAGTACCAGATTTTTGCCTTTTCATTATTTCTCTCTGTTCCTTCTCCAACTTCATACCTAGCTCCGACATTTACTTGCGCCTGAACATGACCAGACAAGGCTGCTTTTTTGAAATAGAAAAATGCTTTTTCATCATTCTGTAAAACCCCATCATACAAAAACCCTAACAGAAAATCTGCTTCCTTATTTCCTAAATCTGAGGCTTTTTTCCAATTCTCAATTGCATTTGAATAATTTGATCTGTCATAGGAGATCATACCTTGATTAAGATATGTTGATATTGACGTATCAGAAAGAAGACACGATGGTACCATAAAAATATAAAAGGAGCTTAATATCCCTTTTAATAATTTCCAAAACATTAATTTTCCAAAACACTCGCTCATAGCAAATTACTCTTTTTAATCCCACTTCACAAATTCTTTCTAGTCTAAATTACTCTCTACTCAATAGTGAAAATGTTTTCCAGAAAATCTGTGGAAAACCCTGTGAATTAATAGCCTTTATAATTAAAAACTCCTTACGCATAAATGATTTTTGGGTTTTGCCTAAATCTTAGGCAGAAACTTGATTGCCAAATTTAAAAATAACTTGATTTGCATAAAAAAAAAAAATAAGAGCTAATCAACAAATGCAATGAGGTGAAACTATGACAAAAGAACTTGAAAACGAAGAATTCGTCGAAGCACCCGAATCCACAAAAATGCATAATATTACCTCTAAGGCAGGGCGTCTTGCTATGGAATTATCTATAGAAAAAAAGAGGCTTGTTCAGGAACTTGAAGAACTTCAAGGTGAATATGATGACATAAAACCTTTGACACCAACAGGTACTAGAGACTGGTATGTAAAATGGGGTTCAATGATTTTAGGTGTATTGGGCATATTTCTAATTTCAGCAGAAATTTATTTATTAGGACAGATAGCTTATCTTATTAGTGCCATAGGTTGGATTTACGTAGGCATGCAATGGGGAGACAGAGCAATAATGATTGGCTCTGCAATTAGTGGAACTGCGGTTGCAATGTTTTTGATAGATAATCCTGAGCTATACTCAAGGTATTTTAGCTAAACAAGTCCTATTTTAGCCTTTAAACTCTTTTAGAGCATCATTGATTTTTTTGAAAGATTTACTGGCTAAATCCAAGGGCCTACCTGCTGTAAAACCTCCATCTACAAGAAAATCTTGTCCAGTAACGAAACTGCTTTCATCGCTTGCTAAGAATAATGCTAAGTTAGCAATATCATTGGGCAATCCTGCTCTAGGGATTGGTTGAAAATCATTAAAAGCATCAGTTTCCCTTAGGTAGTCATCGCTAGTTTCTAGATCTTTACCTTGAAATTTTCTGCCAACCCCAAAAATCTCAGTAACTATTGCACCCGGAGAGATAGAATTTATGCGAACAGAATGCCTTGCCAGCTCTAGTGCCGCGACTTTAGAAAAATGTATCACACCAGCTTTAGCTGCAGAGTAAACCGAACCTCCACAACCTCCCCAATGCCCTGCTATACTAGCGGTATTTATTATACTACCAGATCCTTGTGCCTTCATAATTCTCGAGGCCTCACGAGTTCCTATAATTACACTTGTCAATAAAAGGTTTAAACTTTGGGTAACTTTCTCATAAGAAATATCATCAATATTTCTTACAAAATCTGGCGCGCCAGCATTATTAAAAACAATATCTACTCTTCCAAAAAGACGTTGGCCTTCATTAATAAGGTAAGAAATTTCTTCTTCCACTAAGACGTCACATCTAATAAATTTGCATTTGGGCCCCAGAAATTTTTCCAAGTTTTTTCCAATTCCTTCTCTTCTTCCGGATATTACCACTCTTGCCCCTTCATTTAGAAAAAGCTTTGCAGTCTCCAACCCAATACCACTTGTTGATCCAGTGACAATAGCAACTTTATTCTCTAGCCTTTGACTCATGATTAGACCTCAAATCCCTTTAATTAAAAATAATACTATATTAAATAAAATTTCGTTTTTTCATAAAGCTTTTAATTCTCCTGACTCCCTCTTTTATCTCTTTAGTAGTTCTGGCATATGAAAATCTTAGTTTTGTCTTTCCATTTACAGGATCAAAATCAATACCTGGGGTTACCGCGACAGCAACTGTATCTAAAATTTCGGTTGCAAATGAAAGGCTATCCTTTGAAAACAACCCTATATCAGCATAAATGTAAAAAGCCCCGTCAGGATGAGCAATGTCTTTGAAACCAGCTTCAGACAAACCCTTTGTAAGAACATCCCTATTTTCTTTATATACCAATAAGTTTTTTTGTAACTCAAATTTTCCGTTAAAAGCGCCAAGAGCAGCTATTTGACTTACATGCGGAGCACAGATAAACATATTTTGAGCTATTCTCTCAATTCTTCGGATATGACTTTCTGGTACTACCATCCAACCTATACGCCATCCGGTCATAGAAAAATATTTAGAAAATGAGTTGATTACATAACAAGAATTGGTGATCTCTAAAGCTGTTACAGCTTTTTTTTCATATTCTATACCGTGATAAATTTCATCACTAATTAAAGCAATGTTCTTTTCATCAGAAATTTGGTGTATGTCATTGAAAGTTTTGTAATCTAGCATTGATCCAGTTGGGTTAGCAGGAGAAGCAATTAAAAGCCCTTGAACATCTGAATTATAAATATCTTCTGGCTTTGGTTGAAAATTGCTTTCTTTACCCGTTTGAAAAAATTTGGGTATTAGGTCCAAGGCCTTGATAATCTGCCTATAACTGGGGTATCCCGGATTGCCCAAGCCAACTATATCTCCAACATCAAATAATGATGTAAATGTCAAAAGAAATGCACTAGAGGAACCAGGTGTTATTATTATACGATTCCAATCTATATCAATATTATACCATTCGCCATAAAGACTGGCAATTTTCTTCCTTAATTGAGGTAAACCTAGAGCTACTGTATAACCCATTGGATCTTTTTTCATAGTTTTTTCCAAGAAGTCTAATGCTGCCTTTGGAGCTGAAGTACCTGGTTGACCCACCTCCATATGTACAACATCCTTACCAAGACTGCTAGCTACACTAGCCTTCTCCATAATATCCATCACTATAAATGGATCAACATTTCCACGATTTGAACTTCTCATTTTCTCAGCAAAATCATTTATAGGTTTTATACGACCTCAATTAGTAAGAGATACTTAACTTCGTGGTTTCTATAATAGCAACATTTTCAATAGGAGATAAATGCATCAATCCTAAAAAATATTGGGCGATTGCATTTCCATTCTCAGCTAGAGGCTTCAATATTTTATGAGACTCAAAATGACTTTTACTGTAGAATACAGATATTATTTCTTCCT
>CACFNV010000017.1 GCA_902567635.1 uncultured Alphaproteobacteria bacterium | reverse complement strand
AAAATGGAAGTAGCCTCAAAAAAAGTGGCTTCAAATGACACCAAAATAATAGCTACGACGCCAAAAAACGGTCCTGAAAGTATCGAAGGTTATTACGATGAAGTCTTTTGCATACCTAGTTTAATAGAAGAGGTTTATTTAAACAAGGAAGCTGACGCATTTATTATTGGGTGTTTTGACGATACTGGATTAGACGCAGTAAGAACCATAACAAGTAAGCCAGTTTTAGGAATCGGAGACTCATCGTTTCATGTTGCCTCATTATTAGCGGGATCATTTTCGGTAATTACTACTCTAGAGGTGAGTGTACCAATTTTAAAAAATAACATTCTTAAGCGCGGCTTTGACAGAATATGTGTAAATGTATCGTCGGTCAATGTACCTGTTTTAGAGCTTGAAAAGGAGGATAGTAATTCACTTTTGCTACTTGAAGAAGAAATAGATAGATCAATTAATCAAGACAAAGCTGAGTCGATAGTGCTTGGATGTGCTGGAATGTCAGAATTTGCGGAACAATTGGAGAAAAAGTTTTCTTTACCTGTGATTGAAGGCGTATCTTCAGCTACAATTTTGGCTGAAGGGCTAGTAAGAATGAAAAAGAATACAACTAAACTGGGAGGTTACTCGTATCCAAGGTCAAAAACTTATTCCGGTATTTATAAAGCATCTCAATTTAAAAAGTTTGATTAGTAGAAGACCTATCTTTCTGTACAAATAAATAATCAATTTTTTTATCTGGGTTTTTTATAACTGGACACAGAGATAAAAGGGCTCGTAGGAGCCATTAATTTAAAAATTTAAGTTCTTTTATTTTTAACAAATGAAAATAACTTAAATTGGGCAATCAGAAAATTTTGTTCCGACAGTATCAATCACTGTTTGTATTTTTCCAACTTCATCACAGATGCTACTAATAATAGGATAGTTTTTAAAGGGGTCTCCTCCAGTTTCCTCTCTTAAAATCCCAAAACCACCAGTTTCTTGAACTGTACGGACACATGTATACAAAAATATGTCAGCGTAAGAACATTTTGAGCCGGTTAAGAAGGGTTTTGCATCACTTGAAGAAGATAAATGCCGCTCAAGTAAATTTGAACGATTATTATGAAGTGTGGTCAGATTCTTTATGCCAGTTTCTTTTCCTCCTTCTGCAAGAGTATCTGTCAATCGTAGATTTCTCCAGAATGGCTCATTGTGACCAGTAATAATGTCATGAAAGGGAGAAAGCACAAAAGAATAATAATCTTGAGACCAGGCCCAGTAATTACCAATTCTTGCCGATTCCTCAGGGTCTTTTGGAGTTAGAGGACCTTCATATTTTGCAACCAAATATTGAACTATTGCCATAGAGTCATTCAATTCAAGCCCATTGGCATGATCTTTCATCCAAGGAACTGTACCAAACGCCGCCTCAGTGTCTTTGTCGAAATCTTCTCCCATAGGCTTAGACATCATGGCGTTTACTTTAATTCCGTGCATCGAACAAATAATATTAATCTGTTCTCCTCTGCCTACAATTGGAAGGTAAGCTAGATCAATCTCGGCCATTTAATAACTCCTTTTTTTGTTGTTTTCATAGTATAACAATTTCAAATAAGTTTACATTAAAAACTTAAAGCATTTTCAATGCTTTATATAATTTTTGTTTTAAGAATGTTCTTTTCAGTCCTTTAAATTTCATAAGATGATTATGTTTTTAGCTTAAATGCGAAGTGAAATATTTAATGATAATGATTTAGGAGCCAAAAGGGGTTCTATATATTGTGATACTTTCAATGCTATCTTATAAATGTTATGGTATTATTATGATCAAACCAAAACTAAATGAGACAAAAGCTGATAAAGAACCCTTAGGAAAGATGTTCTGGTTTTTATGGTTACCTTGGTTTGTGTTATTATTATTAATCGTACTAATTGCCTTGTATCAAAAAGAAGGCATCATTCATCAAGACGATCTTGGAAATACAGTATTTTCTAAAGTTAAAACTGGTGCTTTATTTGCTCTCGTTGGGGGACCTATATACTTTTTATTCTTTGCTGCCCTATTCGGCGCTTTATTAAAGAAAATAAATAAAGAACCTTTTTCAGGCTTTAATTATGTAGTTGTTTTACCTCTAACCGTACTATTTTGTGCTTATATAGGAATTTTTACGCCTTATTGGACCTCATTGAAGTTTGATAATGAAGCAAAAGTTCTCATTAAGACGGACTATTCCCTCAGTAAGCCTAACCAGAAGCTTATGATTCCTTATAATGAATTAAGGTTTGATTATGAAAGAAGATATCAGTCAACCGATGGCGGAAATAATTCTTATATGGTATATTATATATATTTGGAAATTCCAAAAAAAACACCAAAGCCAATAACTGCACCAAGTGGTTCTTGGTATGAAAAAAGGTGGGTAATTTATTCATCGAGCTGGTTCAGATTTTGGGGTAGGGGGGAGCATTGGGATGAGACGTATCGATTATTTCGCTCATTAACTGATTTACGCTAAATAGGGAAATGCTTTCAATTAGTACTTTTTGGTTAATATTTTCAAAATTTTATTCAGGATAAGAATAAAGACATTAAGTTTTTCAGAGTGTGAACTAGTTTTTTATATTTATAATTTAGGCGCCATATCTTTAATGGGAGGCTTGGAGTTTTTTAAAAGGGGTGAAATGTATACTTCTTTACCAATTTGGCTTCTAAGATCAGACCACGCTTTTTTTATTAGGGTTTTATTCAAAAGTACATCAGCACCAGTAGCAGCCATTACCATTGCTGCGTGAGTCATCCCTTTTATTGCTATTGAAGATTTGCCTTGAGCTGTCATTTGCCAGGAATGAAAAGGTGTTCCTATTGCATAATTTGCTCCCCAAAGTTGTACGGTAGGTACTACCCAACTAACGTCAGCAACATCTGTAGATCCAGCTATGCCTTTAGCCGGTGAGTTAGCCGGCACGATTGACTCTGGTAATGGTTTATCATCAAGAGGTTCTATGCCAGCTTGCTCATATGCAGTTTTTATATCATCTGTTGAGAGTGTGGCTTGCATTTTTTCTGCATAAATATATTCTTCTTTTGAAAACGTTGGTGGTCCTAACAATTCTAAATTTCGCTGCATTACATCGCCCAGTGTAGGGTTATATATTAAATTCGAAACCCCTGCTAGAACCCTTGCCTTCATTTTGGTTTCAGTCATCATTGCAGCGCCTTTAGCAATTTTTTTTACTCTCTCGAGAAGGTTTAACATTTTTGATGTTGATTCATCTCGTACAACATAGCGAACTTTTGCCTTTGACTGCACGACATTAGGAGAAATTCCACCACCATCTATAATTGCATAATGTATACGAGCTTTTTCAGGCATATGTTCCCGAATATAATTCACGCCAACATTCATAAGCTCGACGGCGTCCAATGCTGATCTACCTAAATGAGGCGAGCCTGCTGCGTGACTGGCACGGCCTTCGAAAGTAAAATCAACTCTACAATTCGCTAAGCTAGACCCTCTTATTACCCCCGTCAGAGAACCCGGGTGCCAAGATATAGCAATATCTACGTCGTCAAACGCTTTTTCCCTGACCATAAATGCTTTAGCTGCTCCACCTTCTTCTGCAGGGCATCCGTAGTATCTTATTTCCCCATCAATCCCAGAGGCTACGAGCCAGTTTCTTAAAGCGACCGCTGCTTGCATTGAGGCCGACCCAAGTAAATTATGACCGCAACCATGCCCATTTCCACCTTTTTTAATTGGTTTCTCTTCAAATATATCTGGCTCTTGGCTAAGGCCAGCTAATGCATCATATTCTCCAAGAAAAGCAATTACAGGGCCATTCGATCCTGACTCGCCAATTATAGCGGTTGGGATATCAGCAACATTCCTTTTAACTGTAAACCCATTATTTTCAAGTTCTTTAGAGTGTGCTTCCATAGATTTTTTTTCTGCATAGCAGGTTTCAGGGGTTGACCATACTTGATCTGCCAATGCATTAAACCGGGTTTCAAGTTTTTCTACATACTCCCAGACTTCATGTTTATTCATGTGTTTGGTACTTCCTTATAATTTCTTCCACAATTAAGGCGTTTAGACATCAATCTCTAAATCCTGGCAAATTTTTATCTAACCAACGAACTTGAGGGTCCCAATCCTCTACTCCGTAAGGTTCCTTTTCAGGAACACCATCACGAAAATAAAGCCCATTAATAATTTTATCACTCAGTAAAATTGGATCTTGCCCTGAGGACATTACATCAACTTGGATTTTGCAAGCAGTTTCAAGATAGTATAAATAATAAAAACACTCCCTAACTGATCTTCCGCATGTAAGCAAACCATGATTTTCCATAATCATCGCAAAATTTTGCCCTATATCCCGTGCTAATGCCTCACACTCATCTTCTGCCGAGGTTACATCCTGATAGGGGTGTGTGCAAACAGTAGGTAACACCATACCCGCATGTTGGGAAATTGGTAATAAGCCACATTTCATACCCGACACGGCTGCACCGGCTCTGGTATGAGTATGTGCAGAATAATTAATATCTGGTCGAGCTCCTAATATCGCTGCATGGATTAAGGCCCCAGCACGATTAACACCACTGTCTCCTGAAACTTGATTTCCATGTAGATCTACTACAGATAAAGAGGAAGCGGTAACTTCTTCCATAAGATATTCATCTGGTTTAATAAAAAAGTGAGTTGGGTTTCCTGGAACTCTAGCTGCTGCATGGGTCTGATTGAGATCGGTCCATCCAAATTTTGCGTACAATCTGTAAAGAGCGGCCAAATTCTCTCTACTTTCCTGCTCTGTATCTTGATGAGTTTTTATGTCTACTCTCATATGTAAGTCCTTGTATTTATTTTTAAAATTTTATAATGATAATAATTTTTCTTTTAAACCTTTTACAAAAATTGGTACCAAAAATATAAAGCCAAGTTTTCAAGCTTTGACAAATTTTAATTAAATTGATCAATTTCTCTGGAAAGTTTTTCGAAAACTTCAAATGCATCTTCTGGTTTAAGTTTTTTTACTATTCCATTATCGACGTCTTCATAAGACCACATCCAAGACTTAACAGGATCACCTCTCATGGCCCAAGATGTAAAAAGCTTTCTATCAGTTATGTCTTCTTTTAGTTTTAGAACATCTTTGTGACGTTTATCAGACGCTATATTATTAAATGCTTTATCAACCTTATTTTCAGGTCCTTCTAAAAACTGAAGAAAGATGTCTTCGCGAAAGATTAATGCCCCCGTGATCCCGTCTTTTTTATTATTTTTTTGAGAAGATTTTAAAATATTACTTATGCTAAAATCATCGAAGTTAATAGGTTTAGATGTGTAAATTAAATGCTTTATCTGGTTTTTAGGCTGTCGTTTCATTTTTCTAAGCTTAAATTTCCCTAATCAAAATAATTATAGCATAAAAATTGAATGTGCCAATATTTAGCAGCCTATTTTTGTAAAATTAAAAAGTACAATAAAAACAATAGGTTAAACGTAAAAAATAATTTAAAATTTTAACAACTTACTATTCTTAAAAGGTAAAGAGATATGTAACTCCTTTTAAGGATTACCTATTATGATCAACAATTTCAAAGTTTTGTGCTATTTTTGAAATCTTCTCCAACCACTCAGTTATCAAAATCAAGTTATCTGATGCAGCATGAACACCTGGGGGTATTTTGTCTAATAAAATTGCTTCTATAGAATATGACAAAGGAAAGGAGACTAAACGTGCCATGGCGGTTGACTCTTTGTCTCCCCAAGCATCCATAACATACGTTTTATGCCATTGAGTAATATTTTCTTTTTGAGCTTTAAGACCCACGCAGAGAACTACTCTATCAGGCTCACCCTCTTCATAAGAATTATCTCTCCAAAATTGATCTGACATTTCCTGAAGACGAGTTTCTCCTGTGGGCCCGGACAGCGTTTCTATTTCTTCAAAAACGTTTTGCCAAGCCTTTGACCAGCCATTCAATCTTAATGTACCTCTAACAAACTCCTTGATTTTCCAATTTGGGTCAAAATGATACTGCTTTATAAAAGGCAGAGAGTCTCTGTTTGGGTATACTTCAAAGCTCTCAGGTTGTTCCAGAGGAGCATCATAGCTACTTATGGCATTCCAGGGTCTATCAATTTCAAACTCTTTGTAATCTTTTATTGATTTTGAAGGTGATTTAAGTGCCTTTAATACCCCGAGGGGAGACCAGCTGAATTTATATTTAAAATCATTTGAGATTTTTGGGATACCGCCACAATAAGATACAAAAGAAAGATCATTTTCAGCTGTATTTAGGCTTGAGTTTCGATATTCTTCAACCAATTTATGAGCCATAAGATGATCAATGCCAGGATCTAGACCTATTTCATTAACCAAAGTTACCCCTGCCGCTTTTGCTTTTCCATCTAATTTTTTCATCTCAGGAGCTATATAAGAAGAGCTAACAAAATTAGCTTTCTTTGAAATAGCTAATTCAGCGAGAGTGACATGCCAATCGCCAGGTAACATTGAAACAATTATGTCCCCAGGCTTCAATTTTTTTTCAATTGAGTGTTTATCAAAAGCATGAATATTGTCAGTGATATCTCCTAAAGCCTTTTTGGCTTTTTCGATTGTTCTATTCCAAACTACCGTTTCATAACCCTTTTCTATTAGTCTTCTTAAACCTGGAATTGCAGATAAGCCTGTCCCACACCAATGAATAGCCATCTTAGACTCCTATTGTATTATCTCTAAAAATTTTTTCAGCACGATGCCAAACTCCCTTATTGAGATTATCCAGTTCCTTTAAGCATGGCAATAGTTGAGAGGCAAAATCTATTGAGCTCTCTTTAGGTAAAAGGGAAGGTAAATTGTCTATTGCCATGATCGATAAAGGTGGTTTATTTGAAATATTTATTGAGGGTTCAATCCAACTTGTCGGTGCATCATAAATAGGTATTGGATTATAATCACTATCAGGATCACAAGCAATGTCACCAATGACAGAAAGTTTACGAGATTTTTTAATATCCTTTTTCGAAAGGAATACTGGTGCATCTTTGTTTGCCAAAATGCAATTTAGAAAAATATCATGATCTAAAATTTTATGAAAAGTACCTCTGCTTTTAGTTTCTTCTATATCCCATTTAGTGACTTTCATTCCAAGTGTTTGACAGAGATCACTTGCCCCTGATCCAACCCTACCCAATGCCCCGATCACTAAAGAGTTTGGAACTTCTGTGCTTGACATTTTAAGTTCTTTTTTCAGTTCATTTACGAGAGACGCTTTATCAATATAATCTTTTACGGGATGACATTCACGTTTTTTTTTTTGAGACAGCCATACCATTAATGAAACAGCTGCTCCAGCGTATCCTGCCCAATAACCAAAAGCAGCAACACGTTTGCCTATACCATTGGTAAGGTACTCAATATCATATAAAGTACCTCCACCAGATTTAAATCGTTTTAGCAATGATAGTCCAGCGTGTTGACCTTTATAGGCATGACCAAACATTATATGTCTATGAATTAAAGGCGTTGTTTCCTTAGGCAACTCCTTTAGTCCAAATATAATTGCATCATTTGGAGCACAGGGCCAGCTATTCTCTTTTGCTATTTCACAACCTGCTTTTACATATCCTTCTATTGGTAATATTCGGGAGATACTTTTTTCGACGGTAACCTTAAAACCATTTTGAACCAGCGAGGCTGCACCCTCAGGAGTTAACCCTACTCTTTTCTCGTTATCCCTATGTTCAGCTCTTACCCATAAATGTGTCATTTTTTTAGCTCTTTATTTGTTTCATTTAAATGAAACTGCTCGCTAATTTCATTCGTGTGCTCACCACAACTAGGAGGTGGTGACCTATAGCTTACAGGTGTCTTACTAAACTTTACGGGATTTCCGATTAAATCAACATAACCATTCTTAACATGCTTATTATCGACCCTAATTTTCATTTTACGCGCAGAAACTTGTTCAGAGTCAAAAACTTCAGACAATTTGTTTATTGGCCCTCCTGGAATTTTAAGGCTTTCCATTTCCTTGATTAAATAATCTCTAGTATGTTTTTTAAATTCTACTGAAAGTATCATTATTAATTCTTCTCTATTTTTTACCCGATTTATGTTTTTTGAATACTTGGAATTCTGTGCCAGGTCAGAGCGATTGAAAATTTTACATAGCTTTTCAAACTGGGAATCGTTTCCTACCGCAACTATCAAATGTCCGTCTGCAACTTGAAAAACTTGATAGGGAACAATATTTGGATGTTGGTTTCCTACTCTATCTTGATCTTTTTCAGTAAGAAAATAGTTTGTACCCATATTTACCAGAGATGCTATCTGAGCATCAACCAAGCCAATATCTATTTGCTGACCCTCTCCGGTAGCAGTCCGGTGATGAAGTGCCGCTAAAATGGCTGTGCAAGCATAAAGGCCGCATAATATATCTGCAACGGCAATGCCTACCTTCATAGGTTCCCTATCTTTTTCTCCAGTAATACTCATTAAACCGCCAAATCCTTGGGCTATAAGATCGTATCCAGCCTTATGTGCATTAGGACCTGTTTGACCAAAGCCAGTTATCGAGCAGTATATTAGTTCTGGAAACTCAGAACTTAATGTTTCGTAATCAAGGCCATATTTTTGTAGACTTCCTACTTTAAAGTTCTCTATTAGGACATCACAATTCTCTAATAACGCCTTTATAGTTCTAACTCCTGCTCTAGTTGAAATATCTACCGCCAGTGATCTCTTGTTTCTATTTGATGCCAAATAGTAACCGCTCTCTGTAGAAGATATACCTTCCTTGTTTAGTACAAATGGAGGTCCCCAAGCTCTTGTGTCATCTCCACTTCCAGGTTTTTCTACTTTAATAACATCTGCACCATAGTCTCCTAGCAACTGCGTACAGGTTGGACCAGCAAGGATTCTAGACAGATCAAGAACTCTAATACCTGAAAGAGGTCCTGTATTATTTGTTGATTTTTTTAAGGACAAAATTTTCTCCAAAAAATGGGTAAAGTTTATTCATTTCTAACATATAAAAATAATTAAGGAATTCTTTTTTTTGGAGCATATAAAAAGAGTTTTTACTATAATGTTTAAGATTAATTTTATTTGTGACGAAAATTTTATTTTTTTCGTTATAAAGTTTATAAATACAAAAGTTAGCAGATTAAGGGCAAAAAATGTTTAAAGAAGACTTTAGTACAATAATAAGAAAGATAAGAATTTTAAGTGGTGTGATTTTGTTTGTATATGTCATCATGCATTTATCAAATCATTCTCTCAACATTTTCTCAATAGAGTTAGCGGATAATGTACGCGAAAATTACTTTGCGGTAATTTGGCAGCATCCTGTTGGACTAGTACTCTTATACTCATCTTTATTGGCTCACCTTATTCTTGGCTTTTCATCGGTGTTAACACGAAAATCCTTTAAAATGAGCTTCAAAGATTGGGTGCAAATTATTTTTCCAATACTAGCATTGTTATTCCTTGCGCAGCATATTGCTGCAAGTTTTATAATAACAAAAGTTTTTGGAGGAAGTGAAACCTATTCTCTGATATTTGCCGCAATAAGTTCAAGTGAAACTTCCAAAATGATTATGGATGCAATTTTTTATTCACTCATGATAATATTTATTTGGACACATGGTGTGATAGGCTTAGACGCTTACTTGAAACAACAGGCAGTTCATCACGGCAAATATTCGTTCTATATAAGTTATCCATCAATTTTTAAATTTATTTATTGGATTGTTCCGACGGGAGCAGTTTTTGGGTGGATTTTTGGTCTTAGAGAAATGAGCTTCATAGCCCAAATAAAGTCATATGAAATTGCCACAACAGTTCCAATGTATTTTCAGTCCATTTTTATGAAACACATTCCAATGGAGGCATTTCCAGTGGTAATGGCAATTGAGCCCATTGTGAGGAAATACTATCCGTTGTTTGTTCTTTTTGTTGTTGTGGTTTGTGTATTAAACGTAGTCAGAGCTCGATTTTTTGGCCGAATAATTGTTAGCTATCCTGGAGGTGAGTCAGTATCCGTACCCAAAGGAACTAGTGTGTTGGAAGCAAGTCGTATCGGAAAAATTCCTCACCAGTCTATTTGCGGGGGCAGAGGAAGGTGTACCACTTGTCGCATTAAAGTACTGTCCCATGAAGGAGAAATTCCAAAACCAAATTTTCATGAAATAAAAGCAATCGAAAGAGTAGGGCTAGATGATAATGTAAGATTGGCTTGCCAACTTAAACCAACTAATAGCATCACTGTTCTGCCATTATTAAATCCTGAAAATCAATTGGAGACTGCTAGAAGCGCCAGAGCTTTAACCGGTAAGGAACAAGAAACAGTAATTTTGTTTGTTGATCTGAGAGACTTTACAAAGTTATCTGAGAAAAAGCTGCCTTATGATGTTGTATACATTTTAAACAAATATTATGCAGTATGTGGTGAAATAATTGAAAAAAATGGGGGTAGATTAGATAAATTCATCGGTGATGGGATCATGGCAATATTTGACGCTAGCGATTCTTCCAGCGAGAATTGTTCAAATGCAGTAAATTCAGCTTCAGAAATCTCAAAAAATATGAAAACACTTAACTCTGAGATGAGAGTAGATTTTTCAGAAGAAATGCGTTTTGGTATGGGAATTCACGCCGGTAGCACAATTGTTGGATTGATGGGGTATGGAAAGACGGTGACTGAAACAGCAGTGGGTGACAATGTTAATATCGCAAGTAGATTAGAAGAGCTAACTAAGACATATAAATGTGAGCTGGTAATTTCAAAATATGTAGCTGATAAAGCAAATATTAATAAAGATAACTACGACCTAAAAGCGGTTGATATAAGAGGTAGAAAAGAAAAGTTGGAAGTCGTTACCATAGAAGATGCTTCCGATTTGTCATTGACTCTTGTATAATTCAATGTGTTTTTATTATTTTTGACAGATTATGAATGAAACTTGGTATCAAGATAATAATACCTCACATTTTAAGAACGATTATACTGTTCAAGATCAATCAAAGTGCGATGTTTTAATTATTGGAGCTGGTTTGGCTGGCCTTAGTTTGCTGTATCACCTGACTAACGGAGGAGTAAAGGCTCTACTATTAGAATCTAATTCGATAGCAAGTGGTGCATCAGGTCGAAATGGCGGGTTTTGTTTATCAGGATGGGCTCAAGATTATGATGTTTTATTGAAATATCTAGACATTAACGCTGTTCGAGAGTTGGAGAGCATTGCTTCACTTGGTGTATCATGGATGAGAAACAAATGTATGCAAAAAGAATATAAAGGCAGTTTTTTAGGGGATGGAGTGCTAAATTGCTACCTAACTGGCAAAGTTGATAATATTAAAAGACAAAATCAATTAAAGAATACTAAACTCGGGATCGATGATAAATTTATATCGAAAGAAAATATAAAAAAAATTATATCATCTGACAAATATTTATGTGCAATTAAAAAGGAAAATGCATTTCATTTTCACCCTTTAAATTTTATGAATTCTTTAGCTCATTTTTGGAATTAGGGGCTCGTACCGGAATCGAATTAGAGGGCGGAGGTGGGCTCTTGAAGTAAATTTTTGTTTCTAAATGAGGAAAAAGACCATCAAGACATATTCTTAATAAATTAAATCTTTTTACCAACTGAGCGTCGCAGTATTTTAAAATTACATCTTCATAACTCAATTTCTTCGTGTAGCATTCTAAAAATAGCTTAGTTCTAATATCTATTTCTCCTAAGCTAATAATAATATTGAGCTTATTGAAAATAAACTTTTTACTTAAACCTTCTAATATTATTGTCAAAGAGCGAAGAACATTATTAAAGTAATCAGCGGATTGCAAAGAACCTATTAGCGTAGTGGCCCCAGTCCAGAAACAATAGGTTCGGTTAATTGTCTGAGTATCTATCATATCATTTGTGACATCTTTAAAAAACCTTCCAAGAAATTCAGCATGACTATCTCCAAAAATGATATTTATAGTTTCGTTGAAATTATTCCGATATCTTTAAATAGTTTAAAAGTTTGTATTGCCGCAGTGCTTCTATACATTTCATCTGATTTACGAAGATTAGTAAATACATCGTCGACAACCACAAGCCCATTTTTTTTTATTAGGCGACAAGAATTATACAAGTCCAAAGGCAATACGGGGTAACCATGCGCTCCGTCCACCCAAATTAGATCAAAAGATTTCTCTGGCCAATTGATTAGGTTTGCTGAATTGGTTGCGACAAAAGAGATATTATCAAACTTATCAATCAAAGTATTGCGCCTATCAACATATTGATTAAATGAGCTTGCCCGATTGTAAGACAATCTAAATTTTTCATTATCATGAGGCAAATCTATCGTAACTATTTCAGATTGTGGAAACAGATAAGCTAATATAGCTGCTGTTATCCCATCGAATGTTCCAATTTCTAGAATTTTAGAGGGTACAATTTGAGAGTTCGATAAAGATGAGAAAAGCAGCCAATGCTCTGAGTCAGAGATAGTAAAATTTCTCCCAATTAATTTTTCTAATACTGTATCTAGTTTTTTTATTGAAACTCGCCTCGCAAGGTCGAGTGATTGAAAATCAGTTTCTTGTTTTTCAATTATATTTTTTTGTAGGGCCAGAGTCTCTGCATTGTTTTCGGCTAGCTTAGATTGTAATTCCAAGTTAGCGGATTTAAGAATATTTTTCTCTTCAGTTGAAATCTCACTTTCTAACTTTTCTATCCTTTTAACTAGTTCAAAAATTTTGTTCATTTTTAGAATACTTATGGCTAATCTTTATTCAGTGGAATTATTATTTCTAATCCATCCAGGTACGAGGCTTTTTTTTCCACTCTACCTTCTAAGTTGAACTGGCTCCATATACCCACTCTTTTGCCATTTTTATATTGTCCCTTAATGTGTATTTTTCCATTATGCCAGTATTGTAGATAAATCCCGTTCTGCTTATTGTTTTTCCATTCAGCTTTTCTAAGAAGGATCCCAGTATCTCTGTATCTCTGCCAGACACCGGTCTTTTTCCCTAAATAGAAATCCCCTTTTCTCTGAATTTTACCATTTGAAAAGAAAATCTCCACGTTGCCATGTTTTTTATTTTCTAGCCAGTTAGATCTTTTTATTAAGTATCCTCCTAAACTATATCTTTCCCAAAGCCCTGATAGGGCTCCTTCTAAATATTGCCCTCTATAACGAACTTTACCATTGGGCCAATATACTTCATATCTTCCATGTAACTTGTTATTCAGCCAATTTTCTTTCCTTTCTAAATTTTCTGATTTTGAAAAGATCTCCCAAAGGCCAGTTTTTTTACCATTGTGTATTATAGCTCTTCTCAGAAGAGATCCGTCCTTTCTATATTCCTCATCAAAAGAATATTCGTCGGTTTTTTCGCCTAATTGATTAAAAATGGTCCAAACTCCAACGTCTTTTCCATTTTCATATTGCCCCTTTCTTTGGATATTTCCATTTGGCCAGTAATCTTCATATATTCCGTGGTGTTTATTGTTTAGCCAGGCAACTTTTTTTACTAAAGAACCAGTATTTCTATACTTTTCCCAAATGCCATCTTTTTTCCCGTCCTTGAATCCACCTCTCCTAAGAAGTTGACCGCTGGGCCAAAACTCTTCAAAAACACCGCTGTAAGGTTTTTTTGCGTTTTCTTCAAATATTAATTTATTTTTTGTTACTAAGCGCTTCATTTTTTTGTATTTATACCAAATGATTCTCGTTAGCAAATAACTAATTTCAACAACATTACTTTATCACTTTTATTTGAAATTGTATTTTTAGATCAAATAATATAATTTCGCATATGAAAATAAATTAATTCGCAAATCATTTGTCTAAAGATCTCTGTTGTGCTTCAAAAGCGTATCTTTTTTCTACGCTTAAATTAAATATCAAAAGGCCAATCTATTAAATGAATATTAACCATCAGCCTAAAAGAGGGTTTTCAAAGAAAGAGTATGAACTAAGAGTTTCTAGAGCTCAGAAAATTATGTATCAAAATAAACTTGACGGAATCTTTGTTACAAATAAACCTAACTTTCATTATTTTTCAGGTTTTGACTCACAATTCTGGGAGAGTCCAACAAGACCTTGGTTTTTGGTTATTCCAGGTGAGGGTGAGCCAGTAGCAGTTATACCAGAAATAGGTGTAAGTGGAATAACTAATACTTGGATATCTGATGTTAACACTTGGTCCGCACCTAACCCTAAAGACGATGGGATTTCTTTGCTAGGAGGTATAATTAAAAAGTTAGGTAATAGATTTGGAAGGGTTGGAGCAGAGCTAGGAAGGGAAATGTCTTTAAGGATGCCTGTAATTGATTTTATGAAATTGAAGCATAATCTAGATAGTGAAATCGTAGACGCATCTCCTGCTATTTGGAAAATGAGAATGATTAAAACAGAGGGTGAGATACAACGCATTAAATATATTTGTTCGATAGTAAGTGAGGCTTATGAGGAAATTCCCAATAAAATTTCTATTGGAGATAGTGAGAGGGATGCTGCCCGAAAATTGAAAAAAGAAATCTATGAAAGAGGTGCTGATACGATTCCTTTTTTGCCTGCAATATCTGGAAAAGACGGAGTTTCGCAAATTGTTTGTGGCCCAAGTGATAGAATTTTAAACAATGGAGATATTTTATTCTTTGATACAGGATCAACATACGACGGGTATTTTTGTGACTTTGATAGGAATTTTGGTATTGGTACGGTCTCCGATGAAGTTAGAGGGGTTCATGATACGCTGTGGCGCGCAACAGAAGCGGGTATAGCTGCCGCTGTCCCTGGCGCTAAGACTGATGATATTTGGAGCTCCATGAATAAAATTATCGAAGAGTCCGGGACTGTCGGTAATAGTGTAGGCAGATTAGGGCATGGCGTGGGATTACAACTAACTGAACCTCCCTCGCACTGCCAAGGTGACAATACTATTATATCAGAAAATATGGTTTTAACAATTGAACCTGGCATTGAGTATAAAAAGGGTAAGATGATAGTTCATGAAGAAAATATAGTTGTCACCAGAGACGAACCCTCGCTGTTAACTAAGAGAACTCCAAGAGAAATGCCTATAATTAGGTGATTTTTTTTTGGGTCGTATGTTTTTTTATCCTAAGCCATAGGAGTAAAAGAATTATAACATTAATGACACCCATTGCAGAGGCAAATTGGTATGACCATATATAATCGCCTCTTAAATCGTAAAAATAGCCACCCAATAATCCTCCTAATCCCATTCCCATCCATCCAAAGAACGAGCCAAAGCTCATAGCTCTTCCTGCAAAATTGGGTGACACCATCATTCTTGCACATACTAATATAGCTGACATAACGCCAGAGTAAGTGAATCCAAAAACAGCAGCTAAAACATATAGGCTTATTGAGGATTGAAAATATGGAAACCAAAGGACGGAAATAGTTTGGCCAGCAGACATAATAATATATGTTGGTAGGGCGCCTATCATATCTCCTAGTTTGCCGCTAAAAATTCTTCCAAAAATTCCAAAAAACATTAAAACCATAAAAGCTTGTGATGCAAATTTTGGTGAAAAACCTGCGTCAGTTAACAACGGTATCAGATGAACAATAGGGACAGCCATGCAATTGCAACAGAAAATTACTGCAATGCTTATCCAAATGATTACTTCTCTATCACTCAAGGGAAAGTCTTTAGGCAAGTTAGACGTTAACTTCCTTGCAGACTCTCTTAGAGGGGACTCTTTTATTAAAAAAGAAAGAGGAACCATGATAACAAAATATATCAATGCAAGGTAAATATAAGCTGTTTGCCACCCGCTTTTTTCAATTAACTGAGATGAAATATAAGGAATGCTTCCTTGTCCAGCAGCGCCTCCCGCTGCAGAAAGACCGATTGCTAGCCCTGGATTTTTTTTGAACCAAAATCCAACGTTTGCATATAAAGGAGCTCCCACGATCGCTGTTCCAAAAGCTCCAAATAAAAAGTATAAAAGATAGAACTCAAACAAACCTGTTTGTTTACTTAAAAGGAATAGTGTCCCAGCCATAAAAACTGCTGCTATGTAACCAAATAGTTTTGTTCCGTATTTGTCGGAAATAAAACCCCAAAAAACTCCAAAAAAAGCTGCTCCTAAAGATGCTATTGTATATAAGAACGAGGTACTAGCTCTTGACCAGTTAAACTCATTAGATAAGGGCTTAAGAAACGCAGATATTGACCCCATAATTCCAAAAGACAAGGCGCCCAACATAAAAACCGCAAAGACCATTACCCATCCATAAAGAGGATCTCTATCAATTATTTGCGCCTTTTCCAGAGTAATACCTTTTTTAGATAATAGTGGATTTTTTGATATATTTATTTTTTGCTAAATATGTAAAATATCACTGTAAATGATATTCCAACGATACTATTAAAGAGAATTCTTTCAAGTTTTATATTAATATTTTAAAAAATTTATTTGCGAATATTATTCTCTGACCAATCAATATATCTTTTATGAATATCGGGATCACTTAAAGAAATCATTCTTCCTGAAAATTCATTAGCTTCTTCGGACGCACACCAAAGTGTAAATTTTGCCGGAACCTCGCAAGCTATCAGATCTTCTTTCTTAACTTTTGACACTTGATTAACACCGCTTTGCCTGATTTGTCCTTGCATTTTTGTGTCTACCATCCCTGGAGATATTCCAATAGATTTAATATAATCGCTTTTTCCTTCAACGTGGGTTTGCTGATTTATCATGTGAAGAGCCGCTTTTGTTGAACAATAAGCCGTCCAACCCTCAATTGCGTTTATAGCAGCGCCTGAGAGAACATTAAGAACTTTTCCCTTTTTAGTTTTGAGATGATCCCAACAATATTTAATGAGCATAGTAGGAGCAACAAAGTTTATAATGGTTGAATTTTCTAATTCCGGGGCTCTGATTTGCTTTAACCTTGCTATAGGATCAATTATTGCAGCGTTATTTATTAAAATATCTAATCCTCCCCAAACCTCTATAGCTCTATTAACGTTTGCTTCTAGATTAGCAATATCAGAAAGATCTATCGGCACCTCCGATACTTGACAACCTTCTGCAACTAATTTTTTAACTGTTGTACTACAGTCGCCTATGGATCTACCAGAAAAAACCACTCTATAGCCATTGCGTGCAAAAACTACTCCTATTTCTCTTCCAATACCTGTCCTTGCTCCAGTAATGAGTACAACTCTGTTTCTGTTTGAATTGGTCAACATTTCTTGATTGAATTGTTACTTTTAAGTATTAAAAATTTTCTACCCAAGGCCTTAGTTCAATTTCCCAGGCCCAAGAACTTCTATGCTGTCTGTGAAAATCGAGATAAGTTTTTGCAATTTCATCAGGGTTTAACCACTTGTCTGATCCGTCATCATTTCTGCTTTTACGATCAGTTGATTGATCAGAGCTGGCACCAGTACTTATTCCTCCATCAATTACAAAATGTCCTATATGAATATTCTTAGGGTGAAGCTCCCTAGCCATAGATTGAGCTAATCCTCTAAGTCCAAACTTTCCCATTGCAAACACTGACGAATTTGCAAATCCTTTAATCCCTGCCGATGCACTAGTAAAGAAAATACTTCCAGAACCTCTCCTAACCATTCTAATAGCGGCTTCACGGGCAACTAAAAAACCACCGTAGCATGTAATATCCAAAGCTTTCTTAGTCTCTTCAGGGTCCAGCTCAATTACTGGGCCCCTAACTCTTGATGAAGGGTTGAAAATAACAATCTCAGGGACGCCAATATTTTCATCAGAAAACTTGAAAAGGTTTTCTACCTCTTTAGGCTTGCTGGTGTCACATTGAAACAAAAATGCGCTTGTCTTTTGGCTTAGATCGCCAAGTTTCGCAACGTTTCTTGCAGCTAAACATATGGCCATATCTTCCTTATGAAAAAGCTTTGCTAAGGATGCGCTCAGTCCGCTACCTGCTCCTACTATCAATACTGACTTTTTCATTAGAATTCCCTTCATTAGACTCGTTTTTTAAAACATACAAACAATTTTGATGTTTGTCTTTATCGAAAAATAATTTTAAAAACTTCGCAACTAAAAATTGTGGGGGATCATCTTTCTTCTTAGCTTTGCAACAGGACAGTTTGTATCCCATTCAACGTCTGACCATTTTATAGGCTCCCCAATTTTTACAGATTTTTTAAGCTTTACTTTATTAGCCAATCCGATCGGCAATCCATCAAATTTGCAAGAAATTTCGGCAGGATACAATTTCCCCCATACTGTAAAACCACCCTCTCCATCAAGTTCTTGACCAATACTTAAGTTTACTTTTGCTGTTGCTATAACATCACCCACGAATCCAAGAGTTGTTCCAGTAGCTTTGTTCATTAATGCTGCTGCTAAAATTGAAATATTTAACTCAAGTCCAATAAGGTGAAATGGTTTATACATGGCCGAGTATTGGCCAGTAGTATCAGTATTCATTCCATACTGTTTAAAGCAACCGGCTACATAATCATTGGGTGCTTCTATGACGACGTATACTCCCCATCTCAGATCTTTAAATACAGACCTACCATCTCTCTCAAGAGAAGAGACTACTTCAACCATTCCTTTTTTTTCGAGCACACCACCCTCAGACACTGGCCGAAGAACATGCGCAAGGTCATCCATCCCTGCAGGAGGGAATAACAGGCCGCTTGAAGGAGGTGAGAGTAAACACGAATTACTCACAGCAGCCATTTCCAAGGCAGATTTTGTTCCATCCAAAAAGGAGTTGAACATTCTGCTATTCATCCCAGCTTTAGCTGCTTCTTCTTCATTTAGTCCATAATGTTGCCAAACCGTATCCGGCGTAGATGAGTGATATTGGGGAAGATACTTAGTCCCTTTTCCAGCCGCAATCACATTGAAACCGCAAGAGCGAGCCCACTCTACTAATTCTGTCGTCAACGCAGGTTGGTCTCCATATGCCATTGAATAAACCACGCCTGCCTCACTGCTTTTCTTTGAAATTGCTGCTCCAGCCAAAACATCAGCCTCTACATTTACCATGATTATATGAATGCCTTGATCTATAGCCAATAACGCATGTTTTGTTCCTGCTAAGGGATCTCCAGTAGCTTCAACAATCACTTCAATGTCACAAACTTCCATCATCGAAGCAGCATCTTCAAAAAAAACAGTCGAGTTCACGTGGGCACTACTCCAGCCAATGTTTCTACAATTCTGCTTGGCTTGATTGGGGTTTAAGTCTGCAATTGCGACTACTTCTAGCCCAGTTGTTGTAGGAACTTGAGATAAAAACATCGATCCAAATTTTCCAGCCCCAATCAATCCAACCTTTATTGGAGAATTAGATTCCGCCCTTTTTTTTAATTCTTGATATAAAAACATCTTTCCAAAATCTTGTGATCTAATACTCTACAATATAATTAATGGTTTTTGTAAGAACAAAAGTTAGCTTTTCAAGGAGGAAAATAAATGAGTATATATAAAGTGATTGGCCGACCGTCTGCGGGTTCATTAATAGCTGAATTTCTTTTAACTGAAGCTAAACAAAAGTATGAGTTTAAATTTATTTCACCTGAGGAATGTAATGAAACAGAGTTTTTAAAGCTTCAACCTTTTGGAAAAATCCCAGTATTGGTATGCCCAGATGGCAATTCAATTTTTGAAACCATGGCCATAACCACTCATTTGATTGAAAAATTCCCGCAGTTGGCGCCTCCCAAAGACTCATACAAAAGAGATTTGCAATGGCAGTATCTCTCATTGATGGGCACATCTATATATTTGGCTTACCATCGACAATTCTACACGCGATATTATGCCCCTGAAGAGGTTTCAAAAGAAGTAGGCAAGCTCGCCTCTGATCAAAGAGAGATTGGATATTCTTATCTAGAAAAAGCTCTTTGCCCATATTTGCTGGGCGATAAGCCCATGGCAGTAGATTTTTATCTTTTCATGATTACTAGATGGGATCCAAATATAAAATTTCTTTTAGAAGATAAGCCCAAGTTAAGCGAGTTTATTAAAAACATGAAAATACATGATGCAGTAGTTAGTGTTTTAAATTCTCACAAATAATTCTTTTTTTGGGTGAAGTTTAAAAATCTTTTTAACTAAAATAAAATTAGGAGGGTATTATGTCTGTTTTTGATGAAAACTTGTTTTTAAAAGGTGTTAGGCAAAGAAAAGCAACAGTAGGAGACGATTATGTAAAGAAAAATCTTGATGAGGCAGATGATTTTAGCCGACCTTTTCAGGAGGCCATGACTGCATGGTGTTGGGGTTTTGGATGGGGTGACGAAGTAATTGATGCAAAAACCCGTTCAATGATGAACTTATCAATGATCGGAGCGCTCGGTAAGATGAGCGAATGGGAGACACACTGTAAAGGTGCAATTAAAAACGGAGTAAGCGTAAATGAGCTCCGTGCAATCATTCACGTAATCGGTATTTATTGCGGTGTTCCTCAGGCAGTTGAGTGTTTTAGGGTAGCTAGAAAAGTTCTTGAGGAGAAGAACTTAGTTTGATTAGAGCTGAGCATCTTATTATCAATGGATAAAAATATAAAAAAAATGAAGCTTTATGAGAATGCTTCCAGAATTTTTAATGATCTGGAAGCAAATGGATATACTGATGGAAGTTATTTAGATTTAGAAGTCTTGAATAAATTTGATCAGTTGCATTATAATGGCACCGACAGCGTTCTAGATTGTATAAATCAATTAGATATAAAAAAAACTGATCTTGTTCTTGAAGTAGGTGCTGGTTGGGGTGGCCCTTCAAGATTTATCGCTAACAAAACTAATGCTAGTGTACTCGCTCTGGAGTTGCAGGAAGATTATACACAAGTTGGCCGAGTCCTGACTGAAAGAGCTAAACTCAGTAGTTTAGTGGAGCATATTACATCTGATTTTCTGGAATTCAAAAATAACAAAAAATTCGATAAAATTGTAAGTTGGTTAGCTCTTTATCACATTCCAAATAAGAAAAAGTATTCAGAAATATTATTTGATCTTCTCAATGAGGGAGGAAAAGTTTTTGTGGAGGATCTGACGTTGGGCAGCAAGCACAACGAAAGCGACAATCATATGCTTGAACAAAAACTTTTTGCAAATTCTTTAGTCCAATACAAAAACTATACCCAATTTATGTCAGACGCTGGTTTTAAAACCATATCTGTGAGAAATATGTCTGCTAATTGGAAGATATTTACAGAAGAACGTCTCCACAATCTTAAGTTAAATAGAGATTCTTACATTAAGTCACATGGCGTCAAAGGTTATGAAATTATTGAAGATTTCTATATCACCGCCTTCAGCTCCTTTGATCTAGAGATTATTGGTGGCATTAGGTTAATATGTGAAAAATGAAAGTTATTACTTATCTGTATTATCGTTTAGGTGTTATAGAGTTAAACTCAGTGCAAGGAGGAAATTAAAATGAAATTACAAGATTATGCAAAAAAAGAGGGCGTAAAATATTTCATGATATCATTTACGGATCTTTTTGGTGTTCAAAGGGCAAAACTAGTTCCTGCTCAGGTAATAGAAGAAATGCAAGAAGAGGGAGCAGGCTTTGCCGGATTTGCAAGTTGGTTAGATATGACGCCAGCTCACCCAGACATGCTGGCAATACCAGATGCAAATAGTGTTATCCAATTGCCCTGGAAAAAAGAAGTAGCGTGGCTAGCAGGAGATTGTGTTATGGACGGTAATATAGTTAAGCAAGCCCCAAGAAATGTTCTTCAAACTGCAATTAAAAGAGCTGCAAAGAGCAATTATAGAGTAAAGACAGGCATAGAGGCTGAATTTTTCTTGTTATTACCAGACGGTTCTGAGATTTCTGATCCCTATGATAATGCAGAAAAACCTTGTTATGACCAGCAAGCCTTGATGCGTCGTTATGACGTTATTGCTGAAATTTGCGACTATTTATTAGAATTAGGTTGGGGTCCGTATCAGAATGATCATGAAGATGCAAACGGTCAATTCGAAATGAATTTTGAATTTGATGATGCGCTTAAAACTGCAGATAAGCATTCCTTCTTTAAGTTTATGGTCAAATCTGTTGCAGAAAAGCATGGTTTGCGGGCTACTTTTATGCCTAAACCAATTCAGAGATTAACAGGAAATGGCTGTCATGCGCATATATCCGTTTGGGATACTTCAGGAAAAAATAATGTTTTTTCTGACACAAAGTCTGATCTTGGCCTATCAAAAGAAGGTCATTATTTTTTAGGGGGAATTGTGAATCATGCAAAAGGAATGACTGCAATAACTAATCCTACTGTTAATTCGTACAAGAGAATAAATGCTCCGAGAACTCTCAGTGGTGCTAGTTGGGCACCTAATACAGTTACCTGGACAGCAAATAATCGTACACATATGATAAGAGTTCCTGGTCCGGGAAGGTTTGAATTAAGATTGCCAGATGGAGCAACCAATCCTTACCTTTTGCAAGCAGCAATTATTTCTGCGGGATTGAACGGTATGGACACAAAAGCAGACCCAGGAAGTAGATCAGATGTTAATATGTATGAAGATCAAGATGCTATAAAGAGTGCAGAAAAACTTCCCCTTAATTTGCTTGATGCAATCCGAGCATTTAATGATGATAATGAGCTTAAACAGTCATTAGGTATGGAATTTTCTGATGCTTTTATAAAGTTAAAGATGCAGGAATGGGAATCATATGTGGCGCATTTTTCAGATTGGGAAAAGCAAAATACTCTTGATGTTTAGTTCTTTTTCGACAAAATCAGAGATCTTTTATTCTTTGGACTTCGATTAATTATAACTCTTTACCAGCCTTAAATTCCTGAAGTTTTATGAAGGCATTTGCCCCTATGTACGCGAGAGGTTTTGGTGGTAGAAGTTTAGGGCTCTCCTCGTTCTCGATCATTTTTGTTGTTTTTGAAACTTTATTTGTTGCGAGCTCTGCAGCGCATATGCCTGCTAATGTGCCTTTCGCTGTCCCAAGTCCGTTTTGACAGCAAGCAGAATAAAGTTGATCAGCTAGTTTTTTTACAACTTGTACTTTATTTCTGCTTAAACATAATTGTCCTCCCCACCTGTATTCCATTTGTATGTTTTTAAGAATGGGAAATCTTTTTCTAAAAGAATTGTCATGTGTCTCGAAGGCTTTTGATAACATTTTTCCACTAACTGTCATAGAGGGGTTAAAAGTAAACCTATTCCGAATAATTATTCTATTTCCACCAATTCCTGATATTCTTCTTACGGTAGTTCCCATCGGATCTGCGGAGGTAATAGCCCATGATTTTTTTCCCAAAAGAGATTTAGTTTCTTCATTAGTTAACTTTCTCGTCATTGAGGCATAAGTATATACATGCATAAGTCGAGATTTCATAAAGCCAAAATTATTTAAGTTTCCGTTCACAGCTAATATTACCAATGGAGATTCTATTTTCCCTTTAGGAGTTTGTGCTATCCAGTTAGACTCTTTTTTTAGATCTATTATTGGACTGTTTTCGAAAATCTGTACGCCCTTTTTTTTGAGTCCTGAAGCTATGCCTCTTATAAAGAGAGCTGGCTGAATGATTGCTGAGTAGGGGGTAAAAAGTCCATTTTTATAATAGGAAGTGCCGGTAATACTA
This sequence comes from uncultured Alphaproteobacteria bacterium, assembly GCA_902567635.1. Lineage (GTDB taxonomy): Bacteria > Pseudomonadota > Alphaproteobacteria > Rhodobacterales > Rhodobacteraceae > CACIJG01. The sequence goes on along the minus strand of CACFNV010000017.1, from coordinate 5,863 downwards.
TTCATTTCCTTAGCATCCAATATTTCATATTTTTCACCTAAATTAGACAAATGTTTAGAAAAATCTAGATTATGCATTACTCCCTTTTCAGTAGCTGCTCCATTTATTTTTCCATTTAAATCATATGCTTCTAATGATAAGTTAAACTCATCTGCCATTTTTTTTGCAAAATCAATTCCCTTTCTATTTTTTCTTATTTCATTCCTATCCTTTTCTAGATTTCCAGAATAATTACTGGAAGAAAGGTCATGCGGAATATCAATCATAAAACCAGAATTTCTTCCGGAAGGACCGTCCCCGATTCTTATTGCCTCTACAACTGCAATCCTGGCTTTGGGTTGAATTTGAGTAATTCTCTCTGCTGCAGCTAAACCAGCAAAACCACCACCTATAATTAAGAAATCTGCGGACACGTTTTTTTCTAAAAGCTTAGGGTTATTAGGGCTAGGTAAAATTTTATTCCAACCAGCAGGGCCTGGATTATTTATTACAGAACTTATAGTCATGGCAAACTTAACTTTGCCATTCTTCCCCCATCAATTGTCCAAACCTGACCTGTAACAAAAGATGCCTCTTCAGATGCGAGCCAACTAACTAAGTTCGCTACTTCTTCAGGGGTACCTGTTCGTCCTACGGGATGTATTTTTTCTAATTTTTGTTTAAATGCCCTTTCATCTCCAAAACTTTTTATATAATCATTGTTTAGTGGCGTATTTATCCACCCCGGAGCTATAGCATTACATCGTACTCCATATTCTCCATAGTCAACCGCAATTGCTCTAGTAAGGCCGTGCAACCCTGCTTTCGATGCTCCATATGCTGGATGGCCCGGATTGCTTCCCAAACCCTCTATCGAGCCAATATTCACAATTGAACCAGAGCTAATTTTTAAATAATCGATGGAGCTTTTTATCATGAGAAAAGGAGCTGTAAGGTTTAATTCAATATGCTCCTCCCATTCCGCAAGAGTTATCTCACATATTTTACCTTCTTTCATCATGCCTGCATTATTAATAAGAATGTCTAGTTGTCCTGTTTTAGAAATTAATTTATCTATAATTCTCTTAGGAGCATCTTTATCTGTTAAGTTTTCCAAAATATCCTCATGTTCAGAAGGCTTACGTTGAGCACAAAAAACTCTAGCTCCTTTACTCGAGAGTGATGTTGCAATTGATTTACCAATCCCTGAAGAACCTCCTGTAATTAAAGCTACTTTTCCATCTAAATTCATTAAATTACTGGTTTGCCTCCGTTGACCTCAACTAATGACCCGCACATATAGCTGGCCTCATCTGATGCAAGAAATAGTATAACTTTTGCTATATCATCGGGAGTAGCTATTCTTCCTAACGGAACAGATTTGTTCAAGCTTTCAATAGCTGTCAGGGGATCGAGTCCTCTTTCTTTAAAGCCAGTTCTTAGCATAGGTGTATCAACCTCATTTGGGCAAACCGCATTAATTCTTATGCCGTCAGGCGCATGATCCCGTCCTAAAGTCTGCGTTAATGAAGCTAACGCTGCCTTTGACATGATATATAAAGGATGGTTTGGCCCTGGCCTTAATCCCCAGCAAGAGGAAGTATTAATAATAGCCCCTCCTTTCTTCATTAGAGGTATAGATGCCCGAGTAATTCTAAAAGGTGCTTCTACATTTATTCCCATTGTTAAACTGTAATCTTCATCAGTAGTTTCAGTTATTTTCCCTCTCGTTATAATACCTGCATTATTACATACTATATCAAGCCCTCCGATTTTCTCTTCAACCTTTTGGGGTAAATTATCGCAGAAAGAGGTATTCATTAGATCTCCTTCAAAATAAGCCTCAACATTTATTTTGGAAAGTTTTATATCTGTTGCTGCTACTATCGCTCCTTCTTCTCTGAAAAATTTCACTAATGATTTACCGATACCGCCTGCAGCTCCTGTTATTAGAACTTTTTTATCTACAAAACGATTAGATTTATTTTGGCTATTTTTCATTTTAATAACTTTGGTTCAAAGCATCAGCTGCGGGAATTTCTGTTTCTCTCTTTTGAATATATTCTAAGAGTGCTTCTTTTTTAGACTGTTCTAGCTTTGGTTCCTCATAATCGTCTAAAAGTTCTTTGGCGTATGAGATAGCTCTTGCATTAATTTCATTTGATCCTTCAGCCTGCCATTGTTCTATAGTATTATTATCAAATAGTTTTGGCATAAAATAGGCCTCTTGGAATTTCTTCAGAGTATGGGGATGGCCCAAAAAATGACCTCCCGGTCCCACGTCTGTTATTGCTTGCAGGGCTTCTTCAAAGTCATCCCATTGAACTCCTTTAGCCATTTTGTAGGCCATTTCACATTGTTCAGCATCAACGACAAACTTTGCCATTGAACAGTGCATACCTGCTTCATTCCAACCTGCTGAATGCCAAATATAGTTTGCTCCAGAGAGAATGACTGCCATTAAGGTGGTAGCGCTTTCATAGCCAGCCTGGGCATCAAAGGTTTTTGATCCTCCAAGTGTATTTGAGCTTCGCCAAGGAATATTATAAAATCTTGCCATTTGTCCAATCATAAAATTCATTAAGCTAATCTCTGGTGTCCCTGCCATTGGAGAACCAGATTTCATTGAAACGGTTGACAAATAATGTCCATATATCACTGGAGCGCCTTTTTTAACTATTTGAGAATATGCTAGTGCAGAAAGAGCCTCTGCATTTAATTGTGCAACAGTTGCTGAAACAGAAGCAGGGGTATTTGCCCCGCCTAGGACGAATGGTGAGCATAGAATTGGTTGATTTCGTTGTGAAAATTCTCTTAATGCGCCGAGCATTGTTTCATCCCATACTAGCGGTGAGTTACCATTGCAATTTCCAGTGCAAACGGCATTTTCCCTTAGAAAACTTTCGCCAAACAAAATTTCACACATTCTCATAACATCTTCTGCATTTTTTGGACTTGTTGTCATTCCCATGAAGGTTTTGTCACTATGTTTTATAGAAGAGTAAGTGATTCTTAGGTGTCGGTGGCTGATTGGGTGGTCAAAAGGCTCGACAATATGGTGAGCCGAAGAATGGATTACAGGTAACATGTGACATAGTTTGTGAAAGTTTGCTAAGTCCTCAAGAGTTGGGTTTCTTCTAATATCATCTAGATCTCTTAAATAAGGAGCGCCTGTCATGGGAACAAAAATGCAATTGTTCTTACCAAAGAGAACATTATTATTTGAGTTTCTTGCGTGAATAGTAAAATCAGAAGGAATTGTCTCTATTAGCTCTCTTATCAAATACCTGTCTGGAAACACTTGATCTCCCCTAACTTTAGCACCCTTTTTTCTCCAGTCATCTAAAGCAATAGGATCACGGAAAACAACTCCTACATTTTCTAATATATCCATAGAAGCATTATCTATTTTAAGTATTTGTTCTTCGCTAAGAGGTTCAGTAAGAGGTAATTCTCGTTTTAGGGCAGGAAGCATTTTTGTATTTCGCCTTTGCCTTATTTTCTTTCTTACCTTTCTTCCTTTTCTTAAAGTGCCAACTGCATCTATACTCATCCAATATTATCTCCCTCAGAGGGGTCATTAAGGTCAATCCAGATAGTTTTGGTTTCTGTATATTGGTCATGTGCATGAAAGCTGTTATCTCTGCCACCAAATCCAGATTGTTTGAAACCGCCAAATGGAGTAGTGATGTCTCCTTCACCATAACAGTTAATCGTAACTGTTCCGGCTTTGAGTTCGCGTGCAGTTCTAATAGCTTTTCGGTTGCTTGAAGTAAAAACTGAAGCTGTTAGTCCATATTTGGTTTCATTGGCAATCGCTATTGCTTCGTCCTCGTCAGAGAATTCTATTACACTTAATATTGGCCCGAATATTTCATCTTTTACTACTTTAGCCTTCTTGTTAACCTCTAAAATCGTTGGTGGTACAAAAGGGCCCTCAGGAATATTTTTATTCATATAGCTTTTAACTTTTTTACAATGTTCGGCATCAATTAGGGCGCCTAATCTATTTCTGGGGTTCAAAGGGTCCCCTGTTTTCCAATCTCTTAGTCTTAGTTTAACTTTTTTGAGAAGTTGTTTTTTTATCTTTTTGCTTACTATCAATCTTGATATGGCAGAGCAGTTTTCACCCATATTCCAAAATGCACCCGTTACAATATGTTCTGCAACATTATCAAGGTTTTCAGCGTCTGAAAAAACTATAGCTGGATTCTTTCCGCCGCACTCTAGCACTACCTTTTTCAAATTACTATCAGAAGAATATTTGAGAATTTTTTTCCCAGTTTCCGTAGAACCGGTGAAACTAATCATATCGACATTTTCATGCAAAGCTAGTGGTTCTCCTACATCTTTACCTCCTCCTGGTAATACTTGGAAAACTCCATCTGGTATGCCAGCTTCTGAGGCAAGATTTGCTAGTTTTAAGGACGATATTGATGTTTGTTCTGCCGGTTTAACAATAATTGAGCATCCAGCGGCAAGAGCTGGTCCAATCTTCCAAGCAAGCATTAAAAGAGGAAAATTCCAGGGCAATATAGCCGCGACCACGCCAATAGGCTCACGGACTATTAGTGATAATGCATTGTCATTTACAGGGCCTGCTTGATCATAAATCTTATCTATTAACTCGGCATGCCATTTTATTGTGTTAATTGTTTCAGGTATATCTATTTGCTCACAATCTATAATAGGCTTACCACTTTCTAAGCTTTCAATTACTGCCAGTTCTTTTCTGTTTCTGGTTATTAATTTACATAATTTAATTAAAATTTCTTTTCGATCCTGTGGAGTTTTTTTAGCCCAAACGCCTTTATTAAAAGCTTCGTTGGCTTTTTTTACCGCTAAATCAACGTCCTTTGCATTACAGCTTGCTATCGTAGCTATCAATTCACCTGTTGCAGGATTTTTGGTTTTAAGCTTTTTTCCTTGGCCAGGTTTATTTTTACCGTTTATGAAAGCGGTCTTAGGTATATCCATTGAGTTTGCTATTGCTTGATATTCCTTAAGTGTTAGCAATTCAGTCATATAGGTTCTCCAGTAATAGATGAAATTGTTTTATTCATTGTGGTTATTACTTCTCTCAGTTCTCTTTTGTCTTCTTTATTTAGGGGTTGTAAAGGTTTTCTAGGTGGTCCCGCATCAATTCCTCTCAATGTAAGTCCATGCTTTATAGATTGCACAAACTTTCCACCTTGTTCTAAAACCGTCATTAGGGGCAGCATAGCAGTCATAATTAGTCGCCCTTTTTCGAAATTCTTTTCTAAAACACAAGCTCGATATAGGGCGATATGAGCTTCAGGCGAAAAATTTGATCCTGCACAAACCCACGACTTTGCACCCCATGCAAAAAACTCTAAAGCTTGGTCATCCATTCCACAGCTTAAAGATATATGGGGGTACTCTCTAGCCAACATGTGCAATCTATTTATATCTCCAGAGCTTTCTTTTATTCCACAGAAATTTTTTGATCTACCGACTCTATCCAAAGTGTCTTTGTCCATATTGACACTCATTCTCCCGGGATAGTTGTATAGCATAATTGGAAGATCTGCAGCTCTATCTATTGCTAAAGCGTGAAGAGCAATCTCTCTTCCTGTTGGATATGCGTATGGAGGTGTAGTGACTAACAAGGCATCAGCTCCTATTCTCTTGGCTTGTCTGGCGTATTCAATACTATCCTCAGTTCTAATTGCACCGGTACCGACAATCATCGGCAAGCGAGATTTGATCAAGTTTTTGCATATTTCCATCAATTTAATTCGCTCTTTCATCGTTTGAGCATAGTACTCGCCGGTAGAGCCTGCGATAACAAGACCGTTAACGCCTGATTTTATTAGAAACTCGATTGTTTCTGCCAGTGCCTCCTCATTGCAAACAAAGTCTT
>CACFNV010000016.1 GCA_902567635.1 uncultured Alphaproteobacteria bacterium | reverse complement strand
ACAGAGCACGCAAATATGAAAAAACAAGATTGGCAGCAAACAAATTTTTATTAAATTATTCAAATACAAAGGAGGCCGAACAGGTTTTTTACACTAAAGCCTGGAGTTATTGTAAGGAGATTCTTAATGTTGATAGAGACCAAAGCGCTGCAAAAAACTGCATAACTAGTTTGAATAGGTTTGTATCGTTATATCCATCAAGTAAAAATAAGCAAAATGCCAAGATACAAATAACTAACGGCCAAGAGTTTCTGGTTGGACAGGAGTTAACAATAGCTAAATATTACCTTGAAAAGAAAAACCCATCCGCGGCAATACGAAGGTTGAAGGACATTCAAAGAACTTTAAGAGGATCGAAGTTTCTCCCCGAAACATCCTATCGCCTTGTAGAGGCATACCTAATGATGGGACTAATGGATGACGCTTTGTCAGAATTAAAAAAAATGAAAAAAGAATTTCCTGATAGTAGCTGGACTTTAGAGGGGTCTAAGCTGATCACTAAATTTAGGCCAACTAAAATTGCTGATTAGGTTGCACGTCAAAAATATTCTTTTGGTTAAAAATGCTGAATTGGCCTTTAAGCCTGGGCTTAACGTTCTGACTGGGGAAACGGGCGCAGGAAAATCAATCCTGCTAGATTGCTTGGGATTTCTCTTAGGACAAAAAAGCGTAAAAATAGATGTTGGGAACAATGGAGATGTAGGGGAGGTGACAGGAGTCTTTGAATTAAAGGAAAATAAAAAATTAAAGAAAATTCTGGTGGAATTAGGTTACCAATGGACAAAAGATATAATTGTTAGGAGGCAATTAAACTTTGAAAATAGGAGAAAGTCTTTTCTTAATGATACACCTTGCTCCGTCGAACTTTTAAAGATTCTAGGTAGTTTCTTAATTGACTTAAATGGGCAGTTTGATGAACAAGGGCTTTTGGACCGTAACAACCATCTCAATTTTTTAGACAAATTCTCCAACTCAACTGGGCTACTTAACGAAGTTGAACAAACATGGATAAAAATTAATTTAAAGAAAAAGGAATTAGAGAGGGAGAAAAACGAGCAAGAGAAAGAACAAAATATTGAATTTCTTCAAAATTCACTAAAGGAAATAAGAACTTTGAATCTAAAAAAGATAGAGTTAGAGAGCCTTGAATCACGCAGAAAAGAATTGAAAGAGATAATTAATGTCAGGTCGGATTTAAGCAATGCCCTAAAGGAAATCCAGGGAGAGGGTTTTGAAGAAAGTATAATTAACAGTATAAAGTATCTTGAGAAAGTAGAAAAAAAATTTGGTTCAAGCGAAGATCTTCCCCTGAAACACCTCGAAGATGTTCTAAACAAATATGCCTTAGCTTCTTCTAAATTGGAAGAACTAGTATCCAATAGTTCGCAGAGTGAGGAAGAGTTGGCCGAGCTAGAAAATAAATACTTCTTAGTTAAGAAATTGATGCGTACCCACAATGTAGAAATTGAAGGGTTCTTTAAACTGGAAAATTTAATTGAAGAGCAATTGCAAACAGTTCTCGCGGCAAGTGGGAGAATAAAGAAAATTGAGGAAGATATTTATACATTGAAAAAAGATTTTGATAGCAATGCCAATGAACTTTCAAAAAAAAGAAAGGAATTTGCAAAATTATTAGATAAAAGCATAGAGAAAGAATTAGTTCCTTTGAAGTTAGATAAAACAATATTTAGGACGGAAATAGTAGCTGAAAAACCCAATAAATCAGGAATAGATAAGGCTACGTTTATGACCGCAATAAATCCAGGTACACCTTTGAAACATCTAAATAGAATTGCCTCTGGAGGGGAGCTCTCAAGATTTCTTCTTGCCGTTAAGTTATGTTTAATCAATGATCAAACAGACCAGTCACAAGTTTTTGATGAGATTGATAGGGGAGTAGGAGGAGCAACAGCGACAGCTATAGGAAGAAGACTCCTAACTTTATCAAAAAAAGAGCAAGTATTGGTGGTAACACACTCTCCCCAAGTTGCCGCTTTTTCTGATAATCACATAAAAGTAGAAAAGTTCACAGATGGAGACAATACCTACACTAAGGTGCAAACCCTTGACAAAGAGGAGGTTATCGAAGAAGTAGCAAGGATGCTTTCAGGGGATTTAGTTTCTAATGAAGCCGAGGCGGCTGCTAAGAGTCTCATTTCGGCAAGTATGGAAATCAGTTGACTTGCACAACTTTACCTGGATTTAGAATTCCATTAGGATCAAAAGTATTTTTTATAGCAGACATCAAATTAACTGCCTCTCCATGTTCCTCTTTCATGTATTCAATTTTGCCTATACCTACCCCATGCTCTCCAGTACAAGTGCCTTCAGACGCCAATGCTTTCTCGACTATTTTTCTTGTTAGCTGTTTAGCTTTATCAATGTCCTCTTTACATCCCGGCTTAACCATCAGACCCGAATGAAAGTTTCCATCCCCTACATGACCCATTACATGAGGAATCATCCCTTCCTTTCTCATTTCCTCGGAAGTTTGATGAATTACTTCAGTCAAACGAGAAATTGGCACGCATATGTCTGTCACAACAAAAGTATGATTAGGGTTTTTTGCCTTAATTGCGTAGTAATAATCGTGTCTAGCTTTCCAAAGCTTGCTTCTATCCTCTGCTGCGGTACTCCATTTGAAATCGCTTCCACCATTAGCAATTGATATTTCTTGGACTAATTCAGATTGCTCCTTTACCGAGCTTTTGCTTCCGTGGAACTCAAAAAATAGGTGCTCTTTTAATGGTAAATTCAACTTAGAATATTGGTTGACTGCTTCAATAGAAGTAGTGTCCATCAATTCTGATCTCGCTATTGGAATGCCTGATTGAATTGTTTCTGTAATTGTTTGAACTGCGCTAGAAGTATTAGGGAAAGCACATACTGCAGAAGAGATTTCTTCAGGTATACCTTGTAACTTCAGAGTAACCTCAGTAATCACGCCTAGAGTTCCCTCAGAACCAATTAGTAATTTTGTCAAATCATAGCCTGCTGCAGACTTTTTTGCCCTAGAGCCAGTTTTTATTATTCTTCCATCCGCTAGAACAACTCGTAAGGCCATTACATTTTCTCTCATTGTTCCATATCTGACGGCCGTTGTTCCTGATGCTCTTGTTGCAGCCATTCCTCCGATGGACGCATTCGCTCCAGGATCGACCGGGAAAAATAATCCATAGTCTTTCAGAGCGTTATTTACCTCTTCTCGTGTTATGCCAGGCTGAACAATTATATCCATATCATCTGGGTTAATGCGAACTACACTATTCATATTTTCAAAGGATAATGTTATCCCTCCAGCTATTGGAATAGAATTCCCTTCTAAGCTTGTTCCGGTACCCCATGGCACAACTGGACAGAAATTCCTATTGCACAAGGAAAGGATTTCGGAAACCTCTTTCTCGTCATTTGGATAAGCAACTGCATCTGGGAGACTTTCTGGGTAATAAGTTTCATTTTGTCCATATTGCTTTCTTATAGATTTGCTGTCTAAAATTCTATCGCCTAATAGTTTTTTTAATTCAATTATTGTATTTTCGATTGACATAGATTTAACCATAACTTTTACTAGCTAATATGTTAGCGGATTGAAAAAAAAAAGAAAATAAAAATGACTGAAAAAAATGCAGTTAGTTTTGAGTTAAATTCTCCTTATAAAACAAGAAAACAACAAGTTTTGCCTGAATGGATAGATTATAATGGCCATATGAACGTGGCATATTATACTCTCGCATTCGACAAGTCTCTCGATTTTTTTTTCGAGGATGTTTTGGGTATAGGACCAACATATGTTTCAAAAATGTCAAAAGGACCTTTTGCTCTTAAAGCAAGCTATCATTATTTTAGTGAATTACTAGTCAGAGAGGAGTTTTATGTTGACTTGAGTGTGGTCGATTTTGATTCTAAAAAGGTACATATTTGTGGAGAAATGAAGAAATCGCTATCCGGAGAGCTATCAGCAGTTTTTGAGACAGTTTTAATGAACGTTGATTTAAACAAAAGGAAGTCCCTAGAGTATCCAAAAAATGTTTTAGAAATTTTTGAAAAATTAAAGGCTTCTATGAAAACAGAGTCTCTCCCAAATATTATAGGTAAAGCAATTTCACTGAAGCGATGATCAAATTGGTTTACATGCATCTCTAAGCCAATTTTCCTCATTTTTTTCTATAAATGGTCTAAGGCTTGTATAAACTTTTTTGTGGTATTTGTTAAGCCAAACGATTTCTTCCTTATTCAAGATAGAAACCTCTATGAGTTTTTTTTCAAATGGTGCAAGAGTAAGTGTTTCAAAAAAGAGAAGTTTTTCCTTATCCAGCAAAGGATTTTTTTCTTCCCTTATGACCATTAAATTTTCTAAGCGAATACCAAATTCTTCCTTTAAATAACAACCGGGTTCATTACTTAAAATCATTCCTGGTTCAAGAACAGTACTGTTCATTCGTGAAATGGCTTGTGGTCCTTGATGCACGTTAGAAAAAACTCCTACTCCATGCCCAGTACCGTGGTCATAATCTATTCCAGATTCCCATAAAAACTGTCTAGCCAGTGGGTCTATATCCTTGCCACATAAGCCTGCTGGCCATTTTATTCTACTTAAGCAAATTAAACCTTTTAAAACTCTTGTATATAGTAGCTTATTTTTTTTGCTTGGTTTACCATTTATTAGTGTTCTTGTTATATCGGTAGTTCCTTCCTCGTACTGTCCGCCACTGTCTATTAAGATAAGTTCGTTCTTACCAATTTTCTTATTTGATTTGTCAGTAACTCTATAATGAGTTATCGCCCCATTAGAGCCTGTTGCACAAATAGTATTGAATGAAATATCAACCAAGCTTTGATCTTTTTGCCTAAAGAACTCGAGTTTTTTTACTAAATCTATCTCAAAAAGTTTCAATGGCTCTTGTCGTTTCATCCAACTTAAGAATTTTACAACCGCCACTCCATCTTTGACATGACATTTTCTTGAGCAGTCTATTTCAGTTTTATTTTTTATTGATTTGAGTCTGTGAATGGGACTTTCAACGCTCGCAACTTCAATTTTATTTCTTTGGAGCTTATTTTTGATTATGATTGGGGTTCTTTCTGGTTCAATAAGAATGGTGTCATCCAGTTTGAAGTCTGATAAAAAATAGTCCAAATGCTTGATAACAACACTTTTATCCAATTTCACGATGTTATTCTTATAAAAAGAATTTTCTGAGTAAACAGTTATTAAATTACCGCTTACAGAGGCATAAGAGTTTAATAATGGTGAGTTTGGTACATCTTGCGCCCTTATATTAGCTAACCAACAAATAGAATCGGGGCAAGTAATAATTAATTTTCTCTTATTATTAAGTTTTAATTTTCTGGTAACTTTTTCCAGTTTAACAGCAACCGTCTGTCCAGATAATCTCTTGGGTCTTTTGTAGGCAAAGCTTTCAGGTTGCTCCGGTTGATCTTTCCAAACAATGTCGATCAAATTATTAACAGCCTTAAATTTTATAAGGGGGCTAAGTGTTTTTGTAAGGCGATCTATTTCTGAAACCGAGTGGAGCCATGGATCAAATCCAATAACAGTTTTTATGCTGGATTGGGTTTTTAACCAATCAATTGGTTTTGTCGAGGCTAAATTTATTAAACTAAATTTTGATTGATCAACTTCTAGTTTTATTTGAATGCTATATCTTCCATCAGTGAAAAGTGCGGCTTTTTCTTTAAAAATTATAGCAGAGCCGGCAGAGCCGGAAAACCCTGTTATCCATTCCAACCTACAAGAATGAGCAGGGGTCATTTCGTTAAAGAATTTGTCATTGTGAGGTATTATAAACCCATCTATTTTAGATGAGTTGAAAAGGTTCCTGAGCATTGATAATCTTTTATCAAAGGTGCCGTTGTATATATTTCTACTAAAAGTTTGAAGCACTTTAATTTAAACCAAATTCAATGATTTACGAGAAGGTTTCTCTTCTTCAAAGAGATCTGCTAATTGCTCTGTCATTGCGCCAGCTAATTGCTCTGCATCAGTTATAGTAACTGCTCTTTTGTAATATCTTGTTACGTCATGACCTATTCCTATAGCAAGTAATTGAATTTTATTATTGGCCTCAATCTTTTCAATAACTTTTCTAAGATGTTTTTCCAAATAGTTGGCGGGGTTTACTGATAATGTTGAATCATCTACTGGGGCACCATCAGATATTACCAGTAAGATTTTTCTATTTTCTTCTCTCTTTATTAATCTTTTATAAGCCCAGTCTAGCGCTTCCCCATCAATATTCTCTTTTAATAAACCTTCTTTCATCATTAGGCCCAGGTTTAGCTTTGTCCTTCGCCATGGTTCGTCAGCTTGCTTATATATAATGTGCCTAAGATCATTTAATCTCCCAGGATTCTTTGGTCTTCCATCAGCTAGCCATTTTTCTCTGGCCTTTCCACCTTTCCAAGCTTTTGTTGTAAATCCTAGAATTTCGCATTTTACACTGCAACGTTCTAACGTTTTAGCCAGAATTTCTGTAGATATTGCAGCTATTGAAATAGGCCTTCCTCTCATCGAACCCGAGTTATCGATCAATAAAGATACAACAGTATCTTTAAAATTTGTGCTACTTTCTTGCTTGAAACTTAAAGGAGTGGTTGGGTTTAAAACTATTCTGGATAATTTAGCAGCATCCAGCAAGCCCTCCTCTAAATCAAACTTCCAACTCCTATTTTGTTGGGCTTGCAATCTTCTTTGAAGCTTGTTAGCTAATCTTGAGACTACTCCTTTAAGAGATTCTAGTTGTTGCTCGAGGTATTCTCTCAATTTTTCCAATTCATTTGGTTCGGAGAGTTTATTTGCATTGATTTCTTCGTCAAAAGCATTCTCAAAAACGACATATGTATTTTCTTTATCAACATTTAATTCTCCAGAAATTTTATCCTGACTTTCATTCTGGTCTTCTCCCTCAAAACTTTCTTGTGCATCCTCGTCGTCTTGTTCCCCTTCTAAACTGGTACTCGTTGTTGTTTCTCCTTCCTCCATTTCCGAGCTTTCAGAGTCGTTTGAGTCTTCTTGGTCAGAATTCTGTCCGGGGTCTTGTTGATCGATATCTTCTTCGCTATTCTCGTCCAAATCGGAGTCTGGCTCTTCTATTTCCCCCAATTGGTCGCCGTAACCTAATTGCTCAATTAATTTTCTGCTAAGTAAAGCGAATTGCTCTTGATCAAATATATTTTTTGGCGAATTAAATTCTGGCTGATGACTTAATTTTGAAAATATATCTTTTTCATCTAAAAGCATTTTAGCGTCTGGGGGTAATTTATTCTTTGAGAATTGGTTCTTTATAAAGTACTTTGCAGCTTTCGATATGCCTTCATCTTTGGTATCTTTTCTTTCAGCAGATGCATATTCTTTAGCCTCAGCATTAGTTTTTTCCCAGATATTTTTTTGTGAACCCGGATAATATGTCTCTCCAAGCAGTTCACATCTTGCGATTTCTAATTCGTTATATATCTCTTTGGCCAAAGGTCCGGTTGGGTCATAATTAGAAAATGTTTTTTCATCTCTAAAACGTACCTGAAGAGCCAGAGAGTCTGCAACTCCTCTAGTTTTAATAATATCTACTCGTGAGGGGTCGTTACTTAACTGGGGTAACTTAATTAATTCTCCGTAATCGCCACTTGGGTCGGCAGTGAATTTTACTTTTATATTGTCATTTCCAGATATCGCCCGAGTTGTTTCAGAAATTGATTTTCTAATATTATCAACAGCATCTGCATTTTTATTTTTTTTCATCTTTAGTCTGTTTTGGTTGAGGCAATGATACTCTCAGGTAATTCAATATCAAAGCACCGCTGAAAAAATTCAGCGACAGTTGGTCTTTCAAGCTCATCACATTTGTTAAGAAAGCTCATTCTGAAGGCGAAAGCAATGTCTTTAAAAATTAAAGTATTTTGAGCCCATGCTATAACAGTTCTCGGAGACATTACTGTAGATATATCTCCGCTAATAAAAGCTTTTCTGGTCAAATCTGCAACCAATACCATTTTCTTTATATTTTTTTTACTATCTTCATCTTCATATTCAGGACAGTTAGCTAAAATTATTGCTTCTTCTACTTCGTTTGTTAAGTAATTTAGAGTAACTACCAAAGACCACCTATCCATTTGGCCCTGATTTATCTGTTGGGTGCCATGGTATAGGCCCGTAGTATCTCCCAGACCGACAGTATTAGCGGTGGAAAACAATCTGAATGAAGGATGTGGTTTTATAACTTCGTTTTGATCTAATAAGGTCAATTTTCCTTCGGTTTCAAGTATTCTCTGTATTACAAACATGACATCAGGTCTTCCAGCATCGTATTCATCGAATACCAAGGCCGAGGGGTTTTTTAGAGCCCACGGAAGAATTCCTTCCTGAAAATGAGTAATTTGTTTTCCGTCCACGATTTTTATCGCATCTTTGCCGATTAGATCAATTCGGCTTATATGGCTATCTAGGTTAACTCTTACGCAGGGCCAATTTAGTCTAGCCGCAACCTGTTCTATATGTGTAGATTTGCCTGTTCCATGGTATCCTTGGATCATCACTCTTCTATTTTTTGAAAACCCGGCTAAAATTGCAAGTGTAGTATCATGATCAAAAACGTATGATTTTTCTATTTCAGGAACTCTTTCTGAGAAATCTTCGAAGGCTAAAACTTCCATATTGGTTTCAATTCCAAAAATCTCGGACACGCTGATTTTCTTTGTTGGAGTGTTAATTTCTTTCATTTTGATTCCTCGATAGGTTAATCTAATTTATTATTTAATGGATTATGTTTGATAAGCGAATTATTCTTTAAAACGTATACTTTTGTTTATTTGTTCCCAAGCCCAAACTACTTCTGTCATTCTTTCTTCATCATCTCGCTTTCCCTCATTCATATCAGGATGTAAATCTTTAATCAGAATTTTGTATAATTTTCTTATCTCTGACTTTGTCATTGTGTCCACAGCCCCTAATATTCCTAACGCTTTTTTTTCTGAAAGGTTAAGTCGTTTAGTATTGTCTAAGTTTTGTGACCCTGCGTTTTCGTTTTTATTATTGCTCTCTTTAAATAAATTATAAGGATCATCCAAGCCAAATCTAAGATGTGAGTTGCCATCAGAGTGAAACCTATTTCCTTCGGCTTTTGAACCGAAGGGTTTTGTTGCTCTACCCCAGGTTTTTGAAAGCTTAAGCTCTTTATCGAACTCATCCTCAGAGTGATTTTGAAAGTAGTTCCATCTATTATTATATTCTTTTACGTGGCCAAGGCAGAACCAAAAGAAATTATCTAGATCTTTAGGAGATTTAGGAGCTCTGAACTTACCCTCTTTATTACAGCCGTCTACTTGGCATGCTCTTGTAGAAGCTTCGAATCCACCGCTTATAGAGGATCTTTTTGATCTCCTTTTTTTATCAGCTGAAACAGAAATGTCGAATTCAAGAAATGATTTTTTATTCATAAAATTGGTTCATAAAATATTTTTGGATTTTATACAATAATGCTATTATTTGGATAACCAAGTAAAAATTTTGTTATTGGAAAAATAATTGGATTACAAGTCTAAAATAACTGAAAAGTTGATAGAAACATTTAGCCCAAAGTTTCTTAAAGTGATCGATGAAAGTGAGGGTCATAGGGGGCATAGTGGATTTATTGAAGGTCAACAAACACATTTTCAAATTCAGATAGCATCAGACATATTTGAAGAAATGAGCAGAATAAAAAGAGAAAGGGAAATCCATAAAGCATTAGGAGAGGAAATAATCAGAAATATACATGCAATTTCTATCAAGTTTTTATAATTAAGTGTCACATTTTTTTTATAGCAGGCCCAAGGGAAATATTGGACTCAATTATTTTCTTTTTATTTTCTTTATAAGGAGAATCATCGGCTTTAATAAAAATAGCTACGTTTTTTTTAACTTTCTGGCTTTTTCTTAAAAAAGATGTTTTTACCTCAAGTGTTAAACTTTCCAAACTAATGAAATTCCAACCATTGTTATGATTTTTGTTTAAGTAAAGCTCCAAGCTATTAGCTAAGTGAGCATCAATGTCTTTCTCTTTGACTTTCTCAGAAAACGGGTTTTTTATTACTTCCACTTTATATTTTTTCATTATACTTAAGTCTTTCCCAGTTTTTCCTTAATTAACTGGTTTATCAATTTTGGGTCAGCTTTTCCTTCTGTTTTTTTCATTACTTGTCCGACAAACCATCCAACTAATTTAGGATTGATCTCTATTTTTTTAACTTGTTCTGGATTTTCTGAAAATACTGATTCAACAGCTTCAGAAATCGCATCTGAGTCTTGTACTTGCCTTAAACCAAGTTTGTCTACCAAGTTGAGAGGGCTACCCCCAGTTTCCCAAATTATTTCAAAAATATCCTTGGTTCCTTTGCTAGAAATTTGATTTTGTTGAACAAGCTCTATCAGTTCCCTCATTTGGTTAACTGTTATCGGATTTTCCTCAAATGGGAGATTTTTCTTGTTTAACCTTCCGAATAGCTCATTTATCAGCAAATTAGCAGCTATTTTACCGTCTCTATCGATTGCTATTGACTCAAAAAAAGAAGACGTCGTAGGCTCAGAGATAATGACGCTTGCGTCATAACTGGTTACTTTAAACTCTTCCAAATATCTTTCTTTTTTTCTGTCTGGTAGTTCAGGTAAGTTCTCTCGTATAGTTGTTACCCAGCTTTCTTCAAGCAAGATAGGTTGTAAGTCAGGACATGGAAAATATCGATAATCATGAGCATCCTCCTTGCTCCTAAGAGCTCTTGTTTCATTTTTAGTAGGATCATATAATCTCGTCTCTTGATTTACTTTATCACCATTCTCAATAAGTTTGATTTGCCTTCTGGCTTCGTAGTTTATTGCTTGTTGAATAAATTTTAATGAATTCATATTTTTTATTTCACACCTGGTGCCCAAAAGTTTTAAGTCACCTGATGATTTGAATTCTAAATATGTGTCTATTGGGCAAACGGATACATTAACGTCCGCTCTCAATGAGCCCTCTTGCATGTTGCCATCGCATGTTTTCAAGTACTTCATAATTAATCTAAGTTTTTTTAAATATTCGACAGCCTCAGTTGGGCTATTCAAATCAGGTTTAGAAACGATTTCCATCAATGCAATACCAGTTCTGTTTAAATCAACAAAACTACATACAGGATCCATGTCATGGATCGATTTTCCTGCATCTTGTTCTAAATGAATTCTTTCAATTCCTATCTCTTTTGCTTTATTACTCTCAGTCTCAATTGAGACAATACCCTCCCCCACAATTGGTTCATAAAGCTGGCTTATTTGATACCCTTGTGGCAAGTCAGGATAAAAATAGTTTTTTCTATCAAACCTTGATCTTAAATTTATTTTAGCGTTGAGGCCCAAGCCGGTTTTCACTGCTTGCTCAATACAAAAAGAGTTTACCACTGGCAGCATTCCTGGCATTGCCGCGTCTACCAAGCTAACGTTTGTATTTGGACTAGAACCAAACTTTGTTGAGGCTTCTGAAAATAACTTTGACTTAGATAGCACTTGAGCGTGTACCTCTAGGCCTATAACGAAAATGTAGGTGTCTTTGCTACCTTTAAGCGTTTGATGTTTTTCTATTTCTATTTTGGTCATTTTAATAATTTCTATTAAGTCTTTAATAAATCATTTTGATTAGTGCAAGTCCAATTACTTTCATAAACTTCTTTAAAACCCGCTCATAATGTTTTCTATTATCTCACTGGTACCTTTTGATAGATTTTTAGTCCTTTGAATGTCTTCTAGGGGTTTTAGCGCTTTACATGAGTAATGATCCTCTAGAAATGAAATATGTTCAAAAGTTTTTGCGGCTCTTGCTGCAACTTGTGGATTAAAAGCATCTATTTTTTTTATCCATTCAGCCACCAATTGATATCCTTTACCATTTTTTAAATTAAATCCTGAGAAATTCATTTTAGCAAAAGTAGTTAAAACACTATTAAAATTATTGGGGTTTAAAAGTTTGAACTTTTGATGCTCACAAAGAGATTTGATTAGTTTTATAGACTGTTTTGCAGGGCAAAATTGAGCTTGAATAGAGAACCATCTATCCACAAGAGATATATCATCTTCGTATTGGGAGTAAAAAGAATTTAGTTGTTTTTCTCCTTTACCTTTTGAGATAAGAATAGAAAGACATGCAATTTTTAGAGTCATACTGTCAGTGAGCTCAAACATTTTTTTTGTTAATGTGCATTTTGTGTCTACATTTTCTCTGTTTTTAAGAACTGCGATGGCAAAGGATCTTTCAGAAATACTGGAGTGGCTTCTCAAGAATTTCTCTTCTGATATAAAAGCTGTAAGATAACTGTCTGCAAAATCATAGATCTCTCGCGAGAATTGATCTTTATAAGCTTTTAGATTGGATATAATTACCTCCGGATCAATATGCTTATCAGTCGAGCACAATTTTGTAAAATACTCTTGTTCTGTTGGAGGCGTAATTAATTTTGAGAGTAAGTCTAAGTTTTTTTTATCTTTAGTTAATATTTTTACAAGGTCTTTTACAAACAAGTTAGCGTCTCTATCTCCTCCACTAAATTTTTGTAAACAAAGGTAGTCTAATTTATCTTTTGCCAACCAAATAGACGTAAAATCTTTTTCGTTCGACAGAATGTTCTTCAAGTCACCTGCTGACTGTTTGAATTCAACTATCACAGGGGCAGAAAAACCCTTAAATAAAGTGAGTGTCGGTTTTTCTTTTTTATACTTTAAAGAAATAGTTTTTTTTGGTTTATCATGAATTAGCAAGGTTGGGCCAACTATCTCCTCACCTTTGTGACTCATAATGGAGTAGACTATTGGTATTACTTTGCAATTTTTTTTATCTCTTGAACTTATTATTTCTTGAGTGATGATCGCCTCGTATATCCCATGACCATATTGTTCAAGAACCCTTAGTTTGGGTGTTCCTTTCTCTTCATACCAATTGAAAAAATTAGATAAATTCATTCCTAGGCAATCTTCAAAAATCTCTTGAAGATCTTCGACAGTCGATGCTTTGCCATCATGCTTAGAAAAATATTGCTGAAGAGCTTTTTTATATATCTTTTCTCCTGAAATAATCTTAAGCATTCTTATGATTTCAGCGCCCTTTTCATACACTGTGGCTGTATAAAAGTTATTAATTTCTTTATATTTATCTGGTCTTACAGCATGCGATAAAGGCCCTAAATCTTCAGGAAATTGGTTTTTCATTAGAAACTGAACTTCTTCTACTCTGTTGATAAGACCTCCTGTTCCTTGAGCCATATATTCCTGTTCTCTAAATACAGTCAGACCTTCTTTTAAGCATAACTGAAACCAGTCACGGCACGTGATTCTATTCCCTGTCCAGTTATGGAAATATTCATGCGCTATAATCGCTTCAATAAATTTAAAGTCGGTGTCTGTTGACCTTTCTTCATCATAAAGAACGTATTTTGCGTTGAATATATTAAGCCCCTTATTTTCCATAGCGCCAGCGTTAAAATCTTCTATCGCCACTATCATAAAAGTATCCAAATCATATTCTCTCTGGTAATGTATTTCATCCCAACGCATTGCGTTCTTTATACAATTCATGGCGTGATAGGTCTTACCTTTATCTTTGTCCTTATGATATATCCTTAAAGATACACTCTTTTGATTCATTGTAATAAATTCGTCCTGATGAAAGCTTAAATCCCCTACAACTATCGCAAATAAGTATGTCGGCTTTGGGAAAGGGTCATTCCATTCTACAAAATTCCGGCGCTTTTTTACTTGGTTTCCATTGGATAAAAGACACTTGTATGGGCCTCTCAATCGAACTTTATATGTCGCCAGAATATCAGGTCTATCTATAGAATAGCAAATTTTTCGGAAACCCTCAGGTTCACATTGAGTGCAAATTATATCTTTAGAGAGATATAAGCCCTCTAAAGACTTATTGGAAGAAGGGTCAATATGATTTTCCATTTCTATGGTAAAATTCTGTCTATCAATTAAATTTTTGGGGATTATCATAAAATCTTTTTTAAAAATAATGCTTTTTAAATTGATTTTACTCCTATTGATACTCAATTTTTTTAGTTTAATATTCTTACCATCAAGAATTAGGTCTACTCTCTCATTATCTATTTTATTAGCCTGAAGAGTGAACTTAGATTTCAAGACAGTTTTTTTTTTATCTATACTAAAATCAAGAATAACGTGTTTAACAAGATAACTTGGTTTCACATAATTTTTTAAATACACGAATTTATTTTTATTCAAGACGTACTTTCCTTCACAGAGATCTTTGACTTCCGTATTGATATGATTTATTTAATGGAGCAGTCAATAAATAACAGAAAAAATGAAAAAATCTAAAATCAGGAGAGTGCTTTGAGACCCGTTGTTGGTATAATAGGAAACGCAAGTATGATAAACGATACATATCCTGCACAAACAACTGGCACAATGAATATTGACCCCGTAATCGAAATATGTGGAGCAATAGCAGTGATGGTTCCAGGGATACCAGACAACGCTACAACTGATGAGCTTATAAATATTTGTGATGGATTCATTTTTACAGGAGGTAGACCTAACGTTCACCCAAAGTTCTACGGGCAAAAGGAAACGCCAGCTCATGGACAGTTTGATCTTGGCAGGGACGAGGTCGTTATTCCATTAATCAAGCGTTGTGAGGAGATTGGAAAGCCAATATTGGGGATTTGTAGAGGGTTTCAGGAATTCAATGTTGCATTTGGCGGGTCTTTGCACCCTGAAATAAGAGACATTCCAGGGCGTATCAACCATAGAATGCCGCCTGAAGGTACTTTGGAAGAGAAATTTGCCCTTAGGCATGAGGTTGAATTTGAACCTGAGAGTATTTTTACAAAAATTTTTCAGGCAAAGAAAGTAAAGGTAAATTCTTTACACGGTCAGGGAATTGATGTGCCAGGAAATAGGGTAAGGTTGGAAGGGTTTGCAACAGATGGAACCCCAGAAGCTATCTCTATAAAAGGGTCAAAAGGATTTTGTTTGGCAGTCCAATGGCACCCCGAATGGAATGCATCTAAAGACATGATCTCTTCCAAACTATTCTTAGCTTTTAAAGCAGCACTAAATGGGGAGAGATCTTTCTCAAGCAAAGAGCAGTTGGTTGGCTAAAATCAATAGAACTCTTTCTGTCGCTCCAATGATGGATTGTACAGATAGACATTGCCGTTATTTCCATCGGCTTTTATCAAAAAATCTATTGGTTTATTCGGAAATGATTGTTGATAGGTCAATTATTTTTGGGGATAGAGAGAGATTATTATCATTCAATCCAAAAGAACACCCCATAGCTATTCAAATTGGCGGAAATGATCCGAAGCTATTAGCTGAAGCCACAAAAATTGCAATTGATTTTGGTTATAATGAAGTCAATTTAAATGTTGGATGTCCTTCAAGCAGAGTTAATTCAGGAAACTTTGGGGCTGCATTGATGAAGAATGTTGACCTAGTTTCTGAGTGTGTAGAAGCGATGGTCAGAGCGGCTGGTAATACCCCCGTTTCAGTAAAATCAAGAATCGGTGTTGATAATCAAGATCCGGAAGAGATATTACCGAGTTTCATTTCAAAAGTACGTGATAGCGGGTGTAATACCTTTATAATTCATGCCCGAAAAGCAATACTGAAAGGTCTTTCTCCTAAAGAAAATAGAAAAATACCTCCACTTAATTATCCAATAGTATTTGAGATGCAGAAATATTTTCCTGATTTAGAAATTATTTTGAATGGAGGTATAAAATCCCTTGCAGAAGCAAAGAATCACATTGGGAAAAAGGTAGTTGGCGTTATGATTGGAAGGGAAATTTATGAAAATCCCTCCATTTTGATTAACGTTGACAGAGACATTTTCGATAAGGGAGGTCTCGTGTCTAATATGGATGATGTACTAAGAAGTATGATTGATTATTGTGATAACGAAATGTCGCAAGGTTTCAATATAGATCATGTTCTCAAACACCTGAAGGGAGCTTTCAAGGGAACACCTACTTCAAAAAAATTTAAACGTGTTGTTTTTAGTAGGGAGTTATCTGATTTAGAAAAGCTCAATGCTATAAAAACACTCCTGAACTAATTTTATCATTTGTGGATTTAGATGAGCTATTGTTTAATAGGTTTTGATCTTATATTCCCCAACCGGTCAAGAGCACCTTGGAGTATTATCGTAGAAGCTACCATATCAACAACCTGACTTCTTTTTTTTCTAGATAAGTCAGCGGCTAATAGTGTCCGCTCAGCAGCTATTGTTGATAGACGCTCATCCCAAAAAACTATAGGTGTATTTAATGATCTAAACAGATTTTTAGCAAATTCTCTTGTAGATTGACATCTACGTCCCTCACTTCCATCCATATTTAATGGTAAACCTAACACGATCCCACAAATTTTTTCTGATTGAATTACTAATCCTATTGATTGACTTAACTCGCTGAATTTCCCTCTTACATAAACCCCGCGGCTGGACGCAACACGCTGGCGCAGATCAGAAATTGAAATACCTATTTTTTTTTGACCGTAATCTATTCCAATCAGTGGTCGGTTATGCGAGATTATTTTATAAAAATCATCTAAATCATTAAATATCATTGGCTTTCATTTAGTCTATCAGGCTCAAGGAATGATTTTCAGTCGAGAAAGTTTCTGTCTTAAAAACTCTATTTTTTCGTTATCTATCTTATCACTCTCTTGTAAAAAGTAAAAGATTTTGACTGCTTTTTGGTATTCTCTTTTTTCAAAATGTTCGAGAGCTTTAAAGAAAATTATAATTTCATTTCGAGGATATAACACTTCTGCTTTTTTCAATATTTTTGAGGCCTCTAATGAAACTCTACCTCCGGCAGCCAAAAAGGCGAGATCCAAATATAAAATATATTCCTGAATGGTTATATCTGGTTCACTTAGTTGTATGACTTTTTCCTGAGCAATTCTTGCAGTTCTATACTCTTTTAAAGATATGCTCGTGGTAACTAACAATTTAAATCCCTTTAAATCTGTTGGCCGTTCCAAAAGCGTTTGTTTAAGTTTTTCAAAAAGTGCATATATTTCTTTCTCATATTTAATTTTAGGATTTTCCTTGTTAAGTTTCGAGAAATTTGTCTCCAACTTTTTTTGACTCAACTGTGTTTCTATTAAATCAGAACGTCCAACAAAATAATATGTTACTGAAGTAAACGTTAGTAATAAAATTGTGAACAAGATAAAAGATATTGGGAAAACTCTCTTGAAAAAATTGTTAGAAGATTGTTTTTTTGAGTGAGAGCTATGGATCGAAAAGAAATAGATATGAATCCTAAAGATATATACTAAACCTAAAAGGAAACAACAAAACAAAAAAACATATTTTATCATATGGGAGCCCTTTAGAAAGTTTCGTATTACGCGGTGACACGTAACATTTTTTGATATATATAGTTTGTATCTATCTAACAAGATTTATTTTGTTTTATGCCTAGGGGAAATAAGTGAAAAAGTATTCTGTTTTTTCAATAGCCAAAGAAGCTTTTAACGGAGATCAAGGCTGGGAAAAGGCTTGGAAAAAAAATGAACCTAAAGCTGAGTATGACGTTTTAATTGTCGGCGCTGGTGGACACGGGTTGGCTACAGCTTATTACTTAGCAAAAAATTACAATATTACAAACGTAGCTATTCTCGAAAAAGGTTGGCTTGGAGGTGGAAATACTGGAAGAAATACCACAATTATAAGGTCAAATTATCTTCAAGAAAGTTCTATTGGAATCTATGAAAAAGCAAGGTCTCTTTATGAGTCAATGAGCCAGGATTTAAATTTCAATATAATGTTCAGCCCTCGAGGAGTTCTTATGCTGTGTCAAACTGAGCATGAACTGCGGGCGATGAAAAGAACTGAACAAGCCAATCGATTATATAAAGTTGACACAAAAATGGTGACACCTGATGAAGTAAAAGAAATAGTCCCAATTATTAATATAAATGGACCGAGGTTTCCTGTGCTAGGAGGTTTATGGCAACCAAGAGGTGGCACAGCAAGACATGATGCCGTCGCTTGGGGCTTAGCTCGAAAATGTTCAAGTTTAGGAATTGATATAATTGAGCAGTGTGAGGTCACTGGTGTTAAGTCAAGTCAGGGAAAAATATCAGGCCTTGATACATCTCGAGGACCAATAAAAGCTAAAAAAGTCTGTTTTGTGGTTGCTGGTCATTCGAGTGTGTTAGCCAACTTGGCAGGCTTTAGGTTGCCAATAGAATCTGTTCCTCTTCAAGCATTGGTTTCTGAACCCATAAAACCTATGATTGATTGCGTGGTGATGGCAAACACAGTTCATGGCTATTTAAGCCAGTCTGATAAGGGAGAATTGGTAATAGGCGGTGGAACCGACGGATACAATTGTTACAGCCAGAGAGGTAGCTTCTCGCATGTAGAGGAAACAGTCAGGGCTCTTGTAGAGACTTTTCCAGTCATCAGTAGATTGAAACAGCTCAGGCAATGGGGAGGTATAGCGGATGTGACAGGTGATAGATCGCCTATTATTTCAAAAACACCCATTGGCGGTTTATACATAAATTGTGGTTGGGGTACTGGAGGGTTCAAAGCCATTCCTGGTTCCGGATGGGCAACAGCTGAAATGATAAAAGAAGATAATCCCGGAAGTTTAGCCGCTCCATTTTCTTTAGACAGATTTGTTGAAGGGAGATTAATAGATGAGAGCGTCGCCGCAGCAGTTGCGCATTAGGGAGATTTGAATGTTACATATTTATTGCCCCATCTGCGAAAGATATTGTGATGAAACAGAATTGGTTTGTGGTGGAGAGGCTCACATAATAAGAAAAGACGTCACTAATAACGACCAAGAGTTTTATGACTACCTATATGCAAGAAAAAATTTCAAGGGAGTGACGTTTGAAAGGTGGAGGCATTTATTTGGCTGTGGAAAGTGGTTTCATGTATCAAGGTGTACAATAAATAACCAGGTGTTTGGATCATACTCCATAAGAGATAGCCGGCCCCCAAAAAGTCTTTTGACAAAAATTAAGCGTCTAAGAGTTGATTTTAAAGGGTGGATAAAATGAGTGCAAGATTACCATCTGGAGGTTCAAGAATAAACAGAAGAAAAAAGATAGATTTTCAATTTAATGGAAGGCGGTTGAAAGGACTTGAAGGAGACACGGTAGCATCTGCTTTATTAGCGAACGATGAATTGTTAGTGGGAAGATCCTTCAAATATCACAGGCCTCGCGGTATTTATGGGAGCGGTGAAGATGAGCCAAATGCCTTGATGGGTATTGGGGAAGAGGGAAACTTCGAACCAAATGTTCGTGCTACTGATATACAATTGAGAGAAAACTTGGTAGTTAAATCACAAAATCACTGGCCCTCTTTGAGCATGGACTTTCTTTCAATAAATAATCTATTGTCTAGGTTTTTTTCAGCTGGTTTTTACTACAAAACTTTTATCAGGCCAAGGTTTGCTTGGAAATATATTTTTGAACCTATTATTCGTAGAAGTGCTGGATTAGGTAATGCTCCCACCCAAGAGGATGTCGAAAAATATGAACATGTCCATTTTGAAACCGATATATTAGTTGTTGGGGCGGGTATTGCTGGAATTACTGCTGCTAAATCTTTCCAAGATACAGGTCTTTCGGTTTTGCTATGTGAAAAAGACTCTGAGTTTGGAGGACGATTAGTATCAGACTCTGATGAATTAGAGAGAGAAATTAATCATCAAGTACTGAAAAAAAATTTAGAGACTTTAAAATCTTGTGAAAATGTGTCTGTCAAATTAAATACCTGTGTGACAGGCGTATTCGATCATGGATATGTTTTAGCAATAGAGGAAAAATCTGGAGAAACAAACTCTCCCCAAAAAATATTATGGAAAATACGAGCAAAAAAAATTGTTCTTTGTTCAGGTGCTTTTGAAAGACCAATAGTGTTCCCTGACAATGATATTCCGGGAATAATGTTGGCGTCTGCCGTTCGAGATTATATTGAGTTTTATGGTGTTTTGATAGGGGATAGAGTTGTCTTAACAACTAATAATGATGATGCTTATAAAACGGCTTTAAAATTAAAGGAGAATGGAATTAATGTTCCAGCGATACTCGATGCAAGAAAATCTGCTTCTAGTAACCTTGTTAAAAAGGTAAAAGAAGAAGGTATAAAAGTTCTTTTTGGAAAATGTATTGGCAGGGTTGAAGGGAAAAAACGGGTTGAATCCATTGGAGTATGCGCGGTAAACGGTCAGGGCTCAATAGAAGATACAATTCAGTGTAATGGAGTTGCAGTTTCAGGAGGGTGGGTTCCTAACGCCAACCTTTGGTCGCATTGTGGAGGCAAACTTGAATGGGACAAAAAAAACGGTTTTTACAAACCTGATCATAACAAGAGCTCGATCGGTCATGATGGTGAGCCCAACATGATAGCCCTCGGCTCCTGCTCTGGCGTTTTTACTAATTTTGAGATTCAAGACCAAGTTCCAAGAAAGATTAATCAGCTTCTGATGGGAATGAAAATAAAGTCAAAAAGGTCTTTTGAAAAAAACCCATTCAGAAAAGAACAATTCAGCGCCGACATACCTGTTTTTATACTTCCACATGGTGCTGGCAAAGATATTGAGAAGAGAATGTTTGTCGACTTTCAGAATGACGTTAAGGTAACAGATATCAATTTAGCTGCTTTGGAAGGATATGAGAGTATAGAGCATGCAAAGAGATATACAACTTTGGGTATGGCTACAGATCAGGGAAAAACATCAAATATAAATGGTATAAATATATTATCAAAATATTTGGGAAGGCCGGTTGAAGAAATAGGTCATACTACTTTTAGACCTCCTTATAAACCTATACCTTTGGGCGTTATAGCAGGTCAATACAGTAATAAACTTTTTAAACCAACGCGCAAGACACCAATAGATGCTTGGAGTGAAACAAATAATGCAAAATGGGAGCCTGTAGGAGATTGGCGAAGGGCGTACGCATATCCTCAAGAAAATGAAACAATTTCTCAAACCCTTACCAGAGAGGTATTAAATGTAAGAAATAATGTTGGATTGTTGGACTCCTCAACGCTGGGTAAGGTTTTGGTAAAGGGTCCAGATGCAGCCAAATTTTTGGATTTAATTTACACTAATAAAATGTCTACTTTACCAGTGGGTAAATGTCGTTATGGGTTGATGTGTACTGAAGCTGGATTTGTTTTTGATGATGGTGTTGTAGCTAGATTAACAGATGATACTTTTCTCTGTCACACAACATCAGGAGGATCTGACAGGGTATATGCATGGTTTGAAGAGTGGTTGCAAACTGAATGGTTTGATTTTGAAGTATATGTTTCAAATTTGACGGAGCAATACTCTCAAATAAATGTGGTTGGACCAAATTCAAGAAAATTACTTAAAAGGCTTAAGGGAATTAGCCTGCTAGATAGTAAACTACCTTTCATGCATTTTGCAGAAGGTTTTCTCGATAGGATCTGGGTAAGAGTTTACAGGATTTCTTTTTCAGGAGAATTATCTTATGAACTGGCTGTAAAATCTAATGACGCTGCCGTGCTATGGGAAAAACTTATAAACTTAGGAAATGATTTTAAAGTGGAACCATATGGTACAGAGGCTCTTCATATACTGAGAGCAGAAAAGGGTTTTATTGTAGTTGGAGATGAAACTGATGGAACAGTGACGCCACAGGACTTAGGTATGAATTGGATCGTATCTAAAAAGAAAGAAGACTTTATCGGTAAAAAGGCTTTGAATCTTCCTTTTTTAAATAAAAAAAATAGAAAACAACTGGTAGGAATATTGACGCTAGATGAAAAGTTTGTCTTACCCGACGGCTGTCATGCAGTAGAAGATGGAAGACCAATTGGTCATGTCACATCTACGTATTTCTCTCCAACTCTATCACGATCAATAGCATTAGGATTAATAGAAGAGGGTCATTCGAGGATTGGATCAACTATTGAGTTTAGCGTATCAAAAACCGAATCAGCTTTTGGTAAATTGGTGGACCCAGTGTTTTATGATAAAGAAGGAAAAAAGCAAGATGTATAAGGTTAGTGATGAGGGGGCATTTGTAGAAGTTTCATTAGTTTCTCCAATACCGGCAATAAGCCTTAAATTAGATCATCAAAATTTGAAAGTTAAGAATAAAATCAAGAAAGTTTTAGGCATCGGCGTGCCTTCGGTACAATCAATTACTAAATATCGCCACTTACGCTTATGTTGGATATCTAATGACGAATTATTGTTATTGAGTGAAGGAAAAGAAGTTGATGTCATTTTGAAAAAAATTAGTAAGGAATTGGTAAGTACTCACTCCTTGGTAGAAGAGGTTACAGATCTAAGAGCTTGGTTTTTGCTAGAGGGTGAGAAAGCAATAGACCTATTACGAAAAGGTGTACCTATAGATTTCTCAAAGTTTGATTTATCATCAAAAAGCTTTTTTAGAAGTCGTTTAGGGGAGATGCAGGTAAATATTTTAGTGGAGTCAAAACGGCGAATAATTATTTCTGTTTTACGATCAGTTGAAGAGTACGCTTGCCAGTGGCTTAAGCAATGTTCTAAACAGGGCTCAGAAATCAATTTTGATCTTTAGGCGTCTGTAACCCAACTAGAGGCTAATTTTTTTATGGCTTTGACTCTTTCAACTGTAGATGGATGACTCATGGTCCATGTTATTTTGGGAGTGATAGCGCCTGTTAAAGTATTAATTTTTTCAAGTAAGCTGATTTGGGGGACTATACCGATCCCAGCCTTAACAAGTAAGGCAGATGCATAAGCATCTGCCTCAAATTCATCTTTCCTTGAAAGTCCTGCTAGAATTAACTGGGATAAATACCTACCTATAATGCTTCCTAAATAAGGAACGACTCTGCTCAAAAAAGTTGATAGGGCAAAAGTCAATGCACTAATTGCAGAGAAAGTAACCATTCGCTTTTTTGTATGACCAAGTGCTAAATGACCTAACTCATGCGCTATCACACTAGCAATTTCAGCGCTTGATACTTGCCCAGAATTATATTTGTCGAAAAAACCCTGCGTTATATATATAGAACCATCTGGTGCGACTAACCCATTTATTTGCCTATCATCTAATACTTTTATTTGCAGATGACTTAGGTTTAGAGCTTTACAAAAACTATCGAGATGAAGTTGAAAAATAGGATCCTTCAAAGGAACAGAATTCTTCTTCAGCTTGCGGCTCATAGATTTTGAAGAATATACAAAACTCAAATAAAAGAAGAGTATTACGAAAATTATAGGTATTAGTTTAATGATCATTTTGACTCAAGAAAGATGTCTCATACCTTCTTTTAGGCCATTAAGAGTTAACGGAACCATTCTGTCTTCAAAGATATCCTGAATAATATGAGTGGAATGCGTATATTCCCAGTGCTCTGAGTGTGTAGGATTTATCCATATGTTGTTTGGCCATTTTGTAATGGCCCTCTCTAGCCAGGCTCTACCGGACTCGGCATTGTAATGTTCGTTAGCTCCCCCAGGGTATTCTATCTCGTATGGACTCATTGAAGCGTCTCCTACAAAAATGCACCTATAATCCTTCCCATAAGTGTTCATAACTTCTGTTGTTGGTGTTTGCTCAGTCCATCTTCTCTGATTGTTTTTCCAAACCCCCTCATATAAACAATTATGGAAGTAATAATATTCCAGATGCTTGAAAGCCGTCCTAGCTGCAGAAAATAGCTCTTCAACTTGGCGCACGTATGCATCCATTGAACCACCGACATCAAAGAAAATTAATACTTTTATGGAGTTTCGCCTTTCAGGCCGTGTTTTTACATCAATGAAACCACTTTTTGCAGAAGAACTAATAGTGTTTTCTAAATCTAGTTCTTCGTCTGCACCATCCCTGGCCCATTTTCGTAACCTTTTTAATGCGATCTTCATACCACGAGTCCCGAGCTCTATATCGCTATCAAAGTTTTTGAACTCTCTCTTGTCCCAAACTTTAATTGCTCTTTTGTGCCTACTTTCACTTTGCCCAATCCTTATTCCCTCTGGATTATATCCGTACGCTCCGAATGGCGATGTTCCGGCTGTACCAATCCACTTGTTTCCTCCTTGGTGCCTCGCCTTTTGCTCCTCTAATCGTTTTTTTAAAGTTTCCATAAGTTTTTCGAAGCTACCCAAAGACTTTATTTCTTCCATTTCTTTCTCAGAAAGTGTTTTTTCGGCAAGTTTTTTTATCCATTCGTTAGGGATCTCTATCTTCCTAAAGATTTCATCAATTTCTATTTTTTCTAAACCCTTAAAAACATGAGAGAAAACTTGATCAAACCTATCGATGTGTCTTTCGTCTTTCACGAGAGAAGATCTGGCTAAATAATAAAAAGAATCAACCTCAAAGTTAGCCAAACCTGCTTTAAGAGCTGTTATAAAAGTTAGATATTCTCTGAGTGATACAGGGACCTTTGCATTTTTTAATTCAGAAAAAAGATTTAGAAACATTTCAATTACCAACTTTACCCAGAATTATAATCAATATTATACCAAATACAAAAAATAAAATGGAGAGTATAGAGGCCCGGTGAAGAATATCCAAACGCCTCCGTTTTCTATTAATTAAAATACCCAGCAAAAAACCACCAATACTTAAAAGCAATAAAAACATAAAAATCTAATCTTGGTTATTATTTCTTCGTGCCATAAATGCGAGTCTTTCAAAGAGATGAACATCCTGTTCGTTTTTTAAAAGTGCACCATGAAGTTTGGGTAGAATATTTTTTCCATCAGATTTTAGGTCTGACGCATCAACGTCCTCTGATAATAAAAGTTTCAACCAGTCTAACATTTCAGAAGTTGAAGGTTTTTTCTTTAATCCAGGGACTTCTCTCACTTCAAAAAATTGGTTAAGCGCTTCATCCAAAAGTTTTTTCTTGATATCAGGAAAATGAACTTGCACAATCGATTCCAGTGTTTGTTTTTCAGGAAATTGTATAAAATGGAAAAAGCAACGCCTTAAAAAGGCATCGGGAAGCTCCTTTTCATTATTTGAAGTTATTATCACTATTGGTCTCTCTCGTGACTTAATAGTCTCACCTGTTTCATAGACAAAGAATTCCATTTTATCTAATTCTTGTAATAAATCGTTCGGAAATTCAATATCCGCTTTATCGATTTCGTCTATAAGCAGCACAGACTTACCAGTAGTTTCAAAAGATTCCCAAATTTTACCCTTTTTAATATAATTACCGATTTCTTTAACTCGTTCATCACCCAATTGACTATCCCTTAATCGACTAACTGCGTCATACTCATATAGGCCTTGTTGAGCCTTTGTAGTAGATTTTATATTCCATTCAATTATTGGAAGACCAAGGCTGGAGGCAATCTGTCTAGCCAACTCAGTTTTACCAGTGCCGGGTTCACCCTTTACAAGCAGTGGTCTCTCCAAAGTTATCGAGGCATTAACAGCCAGTGTTAAATCATCAGTCGAAATATATTCAGATGTACCTTCAAATCTCATTTAGAGCCCTTTCCTCATTTTATTAACATTTTATCAATCTTTATAGTGACAAATCTTTAAAATTATATTACCGATAACTATACATTCTTTTTTTAAACTTATCATTGTGGGGGAATTATGGGTTTAGATTTTATAAAGTCAAAAGATATTTTAGATGGTAATTATATACCAAGTGATAATGAACCATTTATGAATAAAAGGCAGATAGATTACTTTAGATTTAAACTATTGGATTGGAAGAAATCAATATTGTCTGAGAGTAAAGATACTATAAAGGGGATGAAGGCAGAGACACGAAATATTCCCGATGTAGCAGATAGAGCATCTGAAGAGACTGATAGAGCGTTAGAGTTAAGAACACGAGACAGACAGAGAAAGCTCATTTCAAAAATCGAATCGGCGTTGAGAAGAATAGATGATGGAAGCTACGGATATTGTGAAGAGACTGGCGAACCTATATCTTTAAGAAGGTTAGACGCCAGACCTATAGCAACTCTTAGTGTAGAAGCTCAAGAGAGGCATGAGCGTAGGGAGAGAGACCATCGAGACGATTAGACATTTGAGTTCAATAAATTAGAAGTCGGTCCCCCGGAAAAATGCCCAAACTAAAGATTGGGATTATTGGAGCGGGTGTAGCCGGAATGTCTTCTGCATTATTGCTCAAAAACCTTGGTCACCAAGTAAGTATTTTTGAAAGGGCCAAAAAATTAGAACGCTTAGGAGCTGGAATTCAAATCAGCTCAAACGGTCGGTATGTATTGAACGAATTGGGCTTAGACAACGAAGTTATGAGTTCGGCTTCTATACCAAAATCGTTAGCGTTATTTGATGCCTCCAGAGAACAACAAATAGGTAAGGTTGAAATTCGTAACCGTTTGAAGAATCGGTATAAACGAGGATTTTTAGTGCTTCAGAGAGCAGACTTAATGAACGTCCTGTATAACAAGATAAAAAAAGAAAAAATTAACATTTTTTTTGGTTCAAATACCAAACCTAAGAAAAGCAATCACAAAATAGTGATATCTATTAGCGATAAGAACAAGTACTTAGAAAAAGATTTAATAGTAGTAGCTGATGGAGTAAATTCATTATGGAAAAAATCTCTTTTAAGGGAAAATAAGTTCAAACCAATTTCTCAGTCAGCGTATAGGTTCACTATAAATTCAAAATATTTACCCAAAAATTTTGTAAATGATGATCTCAACCTTTTCCTTGATATTGGTAAACACTTTGTTTCCTACAACCTTAAAAAAAATAGTTTGGTAAATTTTGTTTTCTGTAAAAGAGAAAAGTCAAAGGTTACTAAAAATTGGAGAAAAAAGATATCTAAAGAAATATTTTTCAAAGAATTTGGTAGATCAGACATTTTGGAACGTGTGACAAAAAATATAGACCATGTTTATAAGTGGCCAATAATTGAGTCTGAAATACCAAAAACGCTCACAACAAAAAACGTGGTTTTCATTGGTGACGCTGCCCATGGGATGCTTCCCTATTTGGCTCAAGGAGCCAACAAGGCTTTAGAGGATAGCTGGTGTCTCAATAAACTGTTGCAAAATCGATCATTTAACCTCAAAACACAGTTAAATAGATACTCTACGCGAAGATTAGATAGATTGAAGAGGTTGGATAAAGCTTCAGTAAATAATGAGAAAATTTATCATCTAGAAAATTATTTTTTGAGGCAAACAACAAAGTTATTTTTACAATTCATTGTAAAATACATACCAGGCTTCATATTTTGGAGGTTAGATTGGATTTATAAATTCAAAGGGTAACTAGTTTTCATCCAAATTGATCCAAATTGGAACATGATCCGACGGCTTATCTCCTTCTCTCATGTCATGCTCAACCCAACAATCATTCAATTTGTCAGCAGCTAAAGGGCTTAGAAGCACGTGATCTATTCTCACACCATTATTAGTTTCCCAAGCGTTATTCCTATAATCCCACTGTGTATAAATTTCTTTTGATGGATTACAGTTTCTCAAAGCGTCCAAAAAACCAGAGTTTAATAGATAGTTAAACCTTGATCTAACATCATCATCATATAAAGCATCGTCCTTCCAAAGTTCGGGAAATTTGCAGTCAATTGCCTGTGGAATCACATTAAAATCGCCTAACAAAATTATCTCTTCCTCCAAGTTTAACAGATCATGACAATATCGATTAAGTCTATCCATCCAATTCAATTTATAAGAAAACTTCTCTGTATTTTTGGGGTTTCCATTCGGTAAATATATACATACTATACGCTTGCCACTACAAACAACTTCTAGAAAACGAGCTTGTTCATCTTGTTCGTCCCCAGGTAGCTTGTTACTTACAAGATCAAATGGTAATTTAGATAATATGGCTACCCCGTTAAAAGATTTTTGCCCATTAATTGCTATCTTATAGCCTAGATCCGCGAAAACTTTTTCCGGGAAGGATTCATTTTGAATTTTAATTTCTTGGAAGACTGCGACATCAGGAGTGTGTTTTTTTATCCAAGGGACCAAGGTTTCAAGCCTAGCTCTTATACCGTTTATATTGAAGCTGACTATCTTCAATAGTTTTCAGACATTCAAAACTTTGGGCTGAACGAAAAGCTTGTTCCGCATCCACAAGACGATGTTGCATTTGGATTGTTAATCTGAAAACGTGAGCCAATTATCTCGTTGGTAAAGTCAATTTCTGCTCCGGATAAAAAGCCTAAGGATATTTTATCAATAACTACTTTATTACCACTTTTTTCGAAAACTTGATCGTCTTTGTTCTGTGTCTCCACAAGTTCTATCACGTACTGAAAGCCAGAGCACCCTCCTCCTTTTACAGCTACCCTGAGCATCTTTCCATCACTGGTACTACCAATTTTCTCGAAGGCTCTATCAGTTATCTTTAAAGGTATTTTCAGGTCCAAAATATTTCCTTGTTTACTTTCAATACTAAGCAATAATATAAACACCATCATTAAATATATCAAGTTGAGAGAATTGTTTTTTAACCTAGCAGCTAACCCTGAAAAATCTTGTGGAAGAATGTTCAGTGAAAAACCCTGTCCGTTAAGGACAGTTTTCCAAAGAGATAGAGATAGAATCATACACTCTAAGGCTTTCAGGAGGTTAAAATTTAAGTCACAAGTTTTTTTTGCCAATACTAACGATTTGTATCGTACAAGACTTACTCACACTATAGAAGTTAGCCAAATAGCAAGAACAATTGCCTTTAATTTAGGATTGAACCTAGATTTATGTGAGGCAATCGCTCTGAGTCATGATCTGGGGCATCCTCCCTTTGGTCACACTGGTGAAGAAGTTTTAAATGAGTTAATGCTGAGAGTGGGTGGTTTTAATCATAACGTACAGACTTTAAAAATAGTGAGTCGTTTGGAAAGGCAGTATTCATCTTTTTATGGTTTAAATTTAACGTGTGAAACTCTTGAGGGTATCTTGAAACATAATGGCCCTTTTGACTGCGAAGAAGAAACTAAAAATATGCTTCGGAATGAAATTACCTTTATAGGAGACTCTAACTTATATCCTACGCTTGAATCTCAAGTTGCTTCCATAGCAGATGACATCGCTTATTGCTCGCACGATATTTTTGATGGTTATGATTCTGAGATTTTAACACTTTCAGATTTGAGAAACTCGCCCTTTTTCTCCGATTTTTTGATTGAAAAAAATAGTAAGGAAAGAAATGTTCCCGAGGACATGATCGTTGCTCAAGCATGCAGAGATTTAATTAAGGAATTAGTGAACGATGTTATTGAAGAAACTAAGAAGAAACTAAGTTTAATGAACAATGAGCAAATCTCAGATAAAGCTTTGTATGAAAAGCCTAAAGTTTCTTTTTCAATGGATACAAGTCTAAAGGTTAACAACCTGAAAAAGTTTCTTTTTGACAACTTTTACAGAAGTTCAGTAATAAATGTCATGAGAAAAAAGGGAGAAGAAGTAATTACAAAATTATTTATGTATTATACAAAAAACTATAATTCCTTACCGGAGACATTGAAGGGAAACCCTCATTATCTATCATTTTCTGATTTGGAGTGTAGAAAGTTAAATCTTGTTGGAGACTTCATAGGTGGGATGACTGATAAATATGCATTGGATATTTATGAAAAGATAAGAAATTATTAATGAAATAAGTTTTTAAAGGAGAGCATGACTTGGATATTATAGATGACCTACGAAAAATTGTTATTGATAGTATTAATCAGCTTGCAAAGGAGCATAAAAAAAGTGAATTGCTAAACTTTGAATCTATAGTTATTGAGATTCCTAAAGGAAGTATTAGGGGAGACTATTCAACCAATGCTGCAATGATAATTGCAAAAGATTTCTCTTTAAGTCCAAAAGATATTGGAGAAGAGTTAAAAAACATATTAATGCGGAGTAAATTGATTGACACCGTATCTTTAGAAGGCCCTGGATTTTTGAACATTATTCTGAATGAGAGCATTTGGACACAGTTGCTATCAAATATTCTGTTAATCACAAATAGATACGGAAAGCTAGACCTTGGGCAAAAAAGAAAGGTAAACGTAGAATTTGTTTCAGCAAATCCCACAGGACCTTTGCATATTGGTCATGTTAGAGGGGCTATTTTTGGCGATGCCTTGTCAAGACTTTTGGAATATACCGGTTTTATAGTTACAAAGGAATACTACGTGAATGATGGTGGAGCTCAAATAGACGTCCTAGGAAGAACTCTTTATCACAGATACCTTGAGCTTCAGGGAGACACAGCCGATTTGCCAGATGAAGCTTACCCTGGTGACTATCTGGTTCCAGTAGCTAAAGCTTTATACGAAAAATATGGAGAGTCTTTAATAACCATGGGAGTGGAAGAAAGGCATGCATTGATTTGTGGCTTTGCAATTTTAGAGATGATGCAACTTATTAAAAATGATCTCAAATCGTTAGATATTTCGATGGATAATTATTTCTCAGAAAAGATGATGATTGAATCGGGCCAGATAGATAAAGCAATAAGAATTCTTGAAAAAAAGAATTTGATTTATCAAGGTGTTTTGGAAGCGCCAAAAGGTAAGCTTCAAGAAGACTGGAAATCAAGAGAGCAAATTCTATTTAAATCAACCCAATTTGGTGATGATATGGATAGACCTATTAAAAAGTCAGATGGGTCATGGACTTACTTTGCTCCTGACTTAGCTTACCATGGAGACAAA
>CACFNV010000015.1 GCA_902567635.1 uncultured Alphaproteobacteria bacterium | reverse complement strand
TACTATGGATTGGAAGAAATTAACCGGGGAAACAAAACAAAACTTCGCAAAGTTTCATAAAGTGTCGCCCGAAACGTTTGATGGTTTTGGTATAATGGGTAAAGATGCGAAAAAAGATGGTCATTTAAGTGAAAAAACCAAAGAATTTATAGCATTAGGAATTTCAATAGCAGTACGTTGCGAAAGCTGTATTGGCCTTCATGTTGAACATTTAGTAAGGTTAGGTGCAACCAAAGAAGAATTGGTTGAGGCTTTAAGCATGAGCTCCTATATGGGAGGAGGACCGTCAATAACATATAGCGCAAAAGCCCTGGACGCTTTTGAACAATTATCTTCGTAGGTTAAAATAATGTCATATGCTTCAGCTAGAGAGATCGATTTAGATAAAGTACCAGTTATTGACATTACTCCCTTAAGAGATGGCAGTAACCCAAAAAGAGTAGCAAAACAATTGTTCAAAGCAAGCACAGGTCTGGGTTTTATTTATGTAAAAGGCCATGGCATTCCTGAAAAAAAGATTACCTCTCTTAGAAACGATGGTTTGAATTTTTTTAGAGCAGATAAAGAGAAAAAAAAAGAGATTTCTGTTTCTTCTAAACATAGAGGCTGGCTAGGTTATGGTGGTGCAAAAATGAAAGATGATGCCAAACCAGATCTGAAAGAAAGTTTTATATGGGGTTTTGAAGATAGACTTCAAAATATTGAAGACCACCCTGTTAGAGGCCCTAACCAATGGCCTAGCTTTCTCCCCTCTCTTCAAGATAACGCATTAAGTTATTTCCATGAGGCAGATATATTGGCAAAAACTTTATTAAAAGGTTTTGCTCTTGGCTTAGACCTTAAAGAAAACTTTTTCATCAAAAATTCTTCTCAACCCTTAAGTAGAGCATCTCTTGTCTATTACCCTGATCAGCCAAAAAAACTTGGAAAAGATCAATTTGGTGTCAGCGCTCACACTGATTTTGGCGTACTTACGGTATTGTGTCAGGACTCGGTAGGAGGTCTTCAAATTCAGGATTTAGAAGGAGGCTGGTTTCATGCACCCCCTATTGAAGGCACAATAATTGTAAACGTTGCTGATCTTTTGAGCAGATGGACTGACGGGCTATACAAGTCAACTCCACATAGGGTTATTAATCAGTCTGGTAAGGAGCGAATGTCCATTGTTTTAGCCTTTGATCCAAACCCTGAGACCCTTATAGATCCAAAAGACATATTTGGAGACAGCCATAAAAGTAAGAGTGAACCTATTACGTGTGGGGATTATCTTGTTTGGCGATTTGGCAAAGCATTCTCTTATAGAAAATAAATCGTGATAAACTCGAAAAATCTTTCAGCTGGAATAGATAATCTACTCTTTAATTGTGCTAAATTATATTCAGGGGATGATCTTCTTATTATAAGAGAGAAAGAAAGTTTGGGTTGGTACAAAAATGATATTTCAGATGTAGTCTCATCGACCGCATCAAAAAAAGGTATCAAAACTTCTTTAATTGAAGTTGGACAGCCCAATAACACTGAAAAAAAATCGTTAAAAAATGCCATAAATGAACATTCATGCACTATATTTTTTGCACGTATAGGAGATCAAGATAGATTTGAAGAAAAAAAATATACTACTAAAAGAGTAATGAGTTACGTTAGATCCGCTCAAAGCTTATCCTCACCTTTTGGCACTATTAATTATATCGCAAACATAGCTTTTAAAAATTCAATAGACAAAATACTCTCTGAGGCTAAAAAAATAACCATAACTTGTCCGCTTGGCACCAAAATTTCAGGTCTAAAACATAATAATACAAAAGAGAAATCTAGTGAAGTGTCCGTAATTCGGTTTCCATTGGTAGTACCAAAACCAATAGACTGTTCACTATTTTCAGGAAATGTCGTCCTTGATAATTATTTAACGCCAACGGGCTCTAAAGTGTATGAACCGAATTCTTTAAAAATCAATAAACCAACAAATTTCGTAATAGAGTCTGGTCGTATCACCAGTATAGAGGGGGACAAAGATGATTTAAGAAATATTAATAATCATTACGATATTGTTTCAAAAAAATTTAATCTAGATCGTGACTGTGTGCATTCCTGGCATCCTGGCCTTCATCCCGCTATTAGCTATAAAAAGAGTATTCAAAAAGACCCAGATCAGTGGTCAAACACAATGTTTGCCAGCCCTAAATTTCTCCATTTTCATACATGTGGAGATTATGCCCCTGGTGAAATTTGTTGGATGCTTGAAAACCATAGTGTTTATGTAGACAGGATACCACTTTGGGAGAACGGATCTCTTTTACCTTTTAACTTTAAAATTACGTCAGAGTGCCTTGAAAAAAATGAGGAAATTAAGTCATTATTTGTTAATTAAAAAAGTAAGTTCATCCAAGAACAGACATACTACTTTCTTTATTTATCTTTCTGTTCCTTGAATAAAAGCCAAGATCAATCTCTCTATCAATATACTTAAGATACAATTTAATTGGGTTGGAATCATGGTTAACACCATTTTCGCATGAAGAAATCAACTCTGCCATAATTATACCAGCTAATGGTGCATTTTTATATTGGTTACCACTCGACCCAATTGCCATATAGAATCCTGGAAGACTTGACTTATCATAAATTGGAATCCAGTCATCAGCAACATCGTATAAGGCGACAACACCCTTAGATTCAGATGTTACCGGCAAATCAGGGTATCTTTGGGCTTGTCTTAAAACTTGGGCTTTCCACTGTTCACTAAAATTTGTATCCCAATTATCCGGATCAACGTAAATTCTTTCATCACACTCAGGATCTTCACTGCCTATTAGGACGTTGTTTCCTATCTCAGGACGACTATAACAGCCAATATCACTATCAGAAATAACAAAGCCTTCGTTTTCGTAATTATAACCAGCAGGAGAAGGCACATGACAAACTTCTACTTTTAATGCTCTAGTTTTTATATTCATATCTTTTTCAACATCTGCCATCTGATTAATTTTCATTGAGTGAGGCCCTGCAACATTGACTATAGTCTTGGAAAATATTTTTTCTCCATCCTCTAGTACAACTCCAGCCGCCCGACCGTTCTCTTTGATTATATCTATAACCTTTTTACCAAATAAAAAATTAGCCCCTTTTGCCTCCCCGGCCCTTTGAAGATTATGGGCAGACAATTGCGGGTCATTTACGTATCCCGCAGTTGGGAAAAACACAGAACCTTTTAAAGAAAGTCCAGATGAATTCCCAAAATCTTTATCATCTACAGATTTAACGGGTCCAAATTGGTCAGTATCAGCTATTCTGAGCATTTCTCTTATCTTTTTGGGGTCCCAAAGCTCGTGAGGTATATTTAGTTCCTTCGCCCTTTCTATGACTTTCTTTAAGTGATCGTTTTGTTCTGTTTGATAGATCATGCATCCACACTCTATAAACTTCGCCAATCCACTTTCGTCCTCAAAATCTAGATAGGATTTCCAGTTTTTCCAATAATGGTAACTTTCGTAAGCTAATGCGCACCCGTCAAATGTTGAGTAATGAACCCTTATAATAGCGCATGAGGCTGACGTTGAGCCGTATCCAGATACTGGATTAGCGTCAATATTTAAAGTTTTATAACCCCTTTTTACTAACTCAAAGGAAACTGCATTCCCAATTACTCCAGCTCCTATAATAATGGCATCGTATCTTTCATTCATTTAGACAAAACCTCTTAAAATTTATGGCATTAAAAAAATTATATATCAAAATTATATATATGAAAAATATCAAATGTGGGCGGCTAGCTCCGAGGCCTGTTTTATGGCTATCTTTGCATCTAGCTCCCTCGCTTCAAATGCGCCACCTATGAGATGTTTTTTAAATTCATCTTTTGCGCTCTCGTACAAGCTTCTATCAGGCTCCTGACCTGCACAAACAATAATTGTGTCAGCTTCTATAAAGGTGAGCTTATTATCAACAGAAATACTTATACCATCCTGATTTATATTTCTATATTCCACGCCTTTCAACATTCTTATACCCTTATTTTTTAAAGAAAGTCTATGAGTCCAACCAGTAGTTTTTCCTAAGCCGATACCGACAGGGGTAACTTTTCTTTGAAGCATAATTATTTCACGATCGGACTTTTCAAATAGGGATGGAATTCCTGTGACACCGCCCCTTGGATGATTTACAAAGTCAATTCCCCATTGAGAAGCGAAGTCTTCAATGTTTACCGAGGGATTCCTGACTCCGTGAGAGATAAGTTCTGCCACGTCAAAACCTATACCCCCAGCACCAATTATTACAATTTTTTTTCCAATTACTCTTTTTCCAGTAATTGCATCAATGTAAGAAATAACATTTTTGCTATTTATGCCTTCAATATTAATGCTTCTGGGGTTAACTCCAGTAGAAAAAACTACTTCATCATAGCCCTTTCCAATTAAATCTGAGTTATTGACCCATTTATTTAAAATTAAATTAACATTATTTTTCTTTAGCGCGTTATAAAAATATCTTAATGTTTCATAGAACTCCTCTTTTCCTGGAATCTTTTTTGCTAAATTAAATTGACCTCCAATTTCGCTACTACCTTCAAACAAATCAATTTTATGTCCCCTTTGAGCTGCAATTTCTGAAAATGCCAAGCCAGAAGGACCTGCGCCAATAACTGCAATTTTCTTCTTCTTGACAACGGGAAAGTAATTTAAAGTTGTTTCATTACAAGCCCTTGGATTCACCAAACAAGACACTTCTTTTCTTGCAAACGCATGGTCTAAGCATGCTTGATTACAAGCAATGCAAGTATTGATTTCCTGATCTCGACCCTCTTTTATTTTTAGAAATAGTTGGCTGTCAGCCAGAAAAGGCCTTGCCATTGAAATTAGATCTGCTTCGTTATTTTCTAACACCCTTTCGGCTACTTCAGGCATGTTAATTCTGTTTGAAGTAATTACGGGTACAGAAACCCTTTCTTTTAAACGCTTTGTTACTGAGGTAAACGCTGCTCTTGGAACCATTGTTGCTATGGTTGGAACTGGGCTTTCATGCCATGAAAAATGAGTTGAAATAATTGAAACACCTGAATCTTCAAGACCTTTTGATAGAATAAGTATTTCTTCCCAAGACATACCACCCTCCAT
The DNA here is from genome assembly GCA_902567635.1 of uncultured Alphaproteobacteria bacterium. Classification (GTDB taxonomy): domain Bacteria; phylum Pseudomonadota; class Alphaproteobacteria; order Rhodobacterales; family Rhodobacteraceae; genus CACIJG01. The sequence continues at coordinate 25,761 of CACFNV010000015.1, read as the reverse complement.
CATATCCATAGCAGGAATTCTAAAGATAATTAAAAAATCATTGCCTAACTTTTGCCTGATATTCTGAACTATTTCTTTTGCAAAGCGAGTTCGGTTTTGAAATGATCCTCCATAATCATCTTTTCTTAAATTAGTTTTGGAAACAAAAAACGTTGAAATTAAATAACCTGCCGATCCTATTATCTCAACACCGTCATATCCTGCTGATTTACTTAATTCTGCACAATTGACAAAATCATCTATTTGTTTTTTTAAGGACACATCGTTTAATTCATTTGGCAAAAACCGACCTATTCTTGATTTGACCGCGCTAGGTGCCACTAAATTTTTATCTTTAGCCAATGGTCCAGAGTGAAGGATTTGTAAGCATATTTTTGTTTCTTTATTCGCGTTATGAACAGCCTCAGTAATAATCTTATGCTTGGGAATATCGTCCGACTTCTGAAAAATCGCATCGTCAAGCGCTCCTTCAGGATTTGGTGATATTCCTCCAGTAATAATTAAACCAACACCTGTTTCTGCTCTTTCAGCAAAGTAAGCAGCCATTCGACGAAAATCGTTCTCATTGCCCTCTTCCAAGCCAGTATGCATTGAGCCCATAATGATGCGATTTGCAATTATTGTCTTTCCTACAACGAGGGGCTCAAGAATCCTTTTAAATTTAGAAAAACCTTTGCTTTTATTTTGACTTGCCATCATTGATAAATCCTATTTTAAGATCTTTTCTCATCCAACGGACCAGCCTCCATCAATGATATGACTATGACCTGTTGTAAATTTACTTTCATCTGAACCAAGATAAACAGCGAGATCACCAACTTCTCTAGCCGTACCCAGTCTCTCCATCGGTTGTCTAGAAATAAAATCTTTTAAAGCCTTCTCATAATTACCGGTGTTCTCCAATCTTTGATGCAATGAAGGAGTATCTACAGTTCCTGGACAGATAGAATTACACCTAATCCCATTTTTTACATATTCAACTGATATTGACTTAGTTAATCCGTTAACAGCTGCCTTAGTTACCCCATAAACAAACCGGTTAGGAGCACCTATTACAGAAGATACAACGGATGAGATATTTATGATACTTCCACTATTTTTCTTCAGCATTGATGGAATTGCAGCTTGGATTGAGTGGAACATCGATTTTACGTTTAAACTAATTGCTTGATCAAACTCTTCATCAGTAGCCTGAAGTATAGTGCCCGAATGAACAAATCCAGCGCAATTTACTAAAATATCAGGCTTAAAATCCTTTATTGTTTTCTGGAGTTTATGTTTATTTAGCACGTCTAACTCTAATGATTCAATTCCTTTAACTTCTTTTAAAAGGTTTATATTGATATCCACAGCTAACACATTTGCTCCCTCGGCAACGAACCTTTCAGAGATAGATCTTCCTATACCTTGAGCACCCGCGGTGACAAAAGCTTTTTTTCTGTTAAGTCTCATTTATAACCTTGTATTTATTTTTGCTTCAGGTTCTTCTTTTTAAGAGTAATAATAAAAATTTATACCATCACATTATGGAAATTATATTACTAATTTTAACAATGTTTATCCTTATTTTTGGAGGAAAACCTATCTGGAAAATAATAAAGCTTTTTTTCTTTGGGTCTTTTTTCATTTGGATAATTATTTTTGGAGTTTTTGTTGCTATTTTCCTATATTATTCTGGTTAAAAGAATATAAAAAGTAAATAAATGGTCAATCATTTATGCATGATATTATTATAATAGGTGGTGGAATAGCAGGTCTCTCGGTAGGAGGCAGGCTATCTAGAGAAGCAAATATAACACTTTTAGAAATGGAAGAAAATTTAGGGCATCACACTTCTAGCAGATCTGCGGCCGCATTTATTGAAGATTATGGAAACAAAACAATAAGAGAGTTAAATAGGTGCAGTAAACCCTACTTACAAGATAAAGATGTGAATGTTTTATCCCCAAGAGGAAGTCTTTTCTTAGCAAAGAAAACTGAAAAAGAGGCTTTCAAACGACAATGCATAGAATTTGCCCATGATGAAATCTCTGTAGATGAAGCAAAAAAACTTGTTGAAATTGTGGACATTAAGACAGCTAAGTATTCCGCTTATAGGGAAGACATATTAGACATTGATACTGATAAGTTACTCCAGCACTTCACTAAGATTATTAAAAAAAATAACCATAAGATCCATACCAACTCCAAAGTCTCTAAAATAAGTTTCAAAAATGATAAATGGCTAGTCGAAACAGATGATAACTCTTTTTCATCAGACATATTGGTAAATGCAAGCGGAGCATGGGTAGACGAAGTTGCATTGCTTGCCGGGGTCAGGCCTTTGGGGTTTAGTCCTTTAAAAAGATCAATGGCTAGAGTCCCTGCTCCCGAGAACGTTATAAACCATAAGAAATGGCCAATGATACATGGGGTAGACGAGTCTTTTTATGCAAAACCAGATGCTGGGGAATTAATTGTTTCTCCGTCTGAAGAAACAATATCTTTTCCCCATGATGCTTGGCCAGCAGAAGAAGATCTAGCACAAGGAATTTTTAATTTTGAAGAACTGGTTACCTTTTCAGTTAAGCGAATTACTTCAAGTTGGGCTGGTCTCAGAACATTTGCGCCTGACAGAACGCTTGTTATCGGTCATGACCCTGAAAATTCTCACTTTTTCTGGCTTGCAGGTCAAGGAGGGTATGGGTTTCAAACGTCAGCAGCCGCAAGTGAGCTTGCAAGCGATATGGTCCTAGGAAAAAAATCGAACTTGGCTTATCTTAAAGACAAAGTATCTCCTAAACGTTTTTTTTAATTTTGTAGTTTAATTATCTAGAGAAATCTCGTAGACCCTTTTCCAAAGTTTCCCTGTTACGTAAATTTTATTATTATTTTTGTCCCACGCTATACCATTAAGCACATCGTCTAAACCCATACTTTCGTCAATTTGAGATAAATCAATCCATCGGGTTACTCTACCCGTTGAAGGATTAATACAGGCTATTTTGTTAGATTGCCAAACATTCGCCCAAATTTCAGTGTCTATATACTCAAGTTCATTTAGGTTAAAGACTGACTTATCTTCATCAAAAACGTCAATTGTTCTTACGAGCTCTAGTGTTTTGGGGTTTAATACTTTTAAAACATTGCTCCCATCACTTAATATCAAGTCTATGCCGTTAAAAGTTAATCCCCATCCTTCACCTTCATAATACAGTTCACTTTTTTTTTCTAAAGTGTCTTTTGAGTATATAAATAAAACTCCGGCTTTCCAGGTCAATTGATAAAGGTTATCACCTATAATCGTTAAACCCTCTCCAAAATAATTAGGATCCAAATTAATGGAGTTGATCAATTTACCAGTGTATTTGTCTACTTTTCTCAATGAAGACTTACCATACAAGCCAGAACTTTCATAAAAAATATCGTCTATAACAATCAATCCCTGAGTAAAAGAAGTATTGCTATGAGGAAATGATTTAACAACTTTTGGAGTTATTTTTGGTGCAGAGTGCAACTTATAAGTCTGGGCGCATGCAACGCACATCGCTACAATTGCCAAAACTCTCAAGCTAAACTTATTCAGACAATTTCCTAAAATTAAAAAAAAGGTTTTCCTAAAAAGTTTCATTCTTTAAAATCAAATTACAAAAATAGTTCGCCTGTTCAATTTATAAGATTTTCAAACAAAAAATGCAATTTACCTCTATTACAAAAAGAGTAGCAAATTTAGGCTCAAAGAAGTGGTTACCCCATCTTAGAGCTAAAAAAATGGCTGAAACAGACCCAAACGTGATTCTTTTGACTATAGGTCAACCAGATATTCCCACATCTAGTACTTTAATAGATATAGCAGAAAAATCTTTGAGGGAAGGTCGAACTGGTTATTCAAATGGTAGGGGCGAACCAAATCTTTTGTCAGCATTGGCCAAAAAATATTCAGCAGATTGCAACTTTGAAATTTTGCATGAAAATATCCTATGCTTTCCCGGAACTCAAACTGCACTTTTTGTTAGTATAATGGGCTTAATTGAAAAAGGAGATGAGGTTCTTGTAGGCGACCCACTCTATGCAACATATGAGGGAGTAATTGCCGCATCTGGAGGTTCATTAAAAAGAGTTAAGCTCAAAAAAAATGATGGATTTCGACTTCAAGCCAATGATTTAGAGCGGTCTATAACAAAAAAAAGTAAAGTACTGTTATTAAATAACCCACATAACCCATCTGGCGCAGTTCTGTCTAAGCAGGAGATCAAAGACTTATTATCTGTTTGTAAAAGGCACGGATTATGGATTGTATCTGATGAAGTGTATTCGAGCTTAATATTCAAAAATATTTCTGCGAATAAATTCTTTTCCCCTCTTTTTATTCAAGATGATTTTGACAAAACTGTAGTTGTTTCGAGTATATCCAAATCTCATGCGGCACCTGGCTTTCGTAGTGGCTGGGCAATTGGGCCGAAAGATTTTTGTGATAGTATTCTCCCATTATCTGAGTCGATGTTATTTGGAAATCAGCCTTTCATAGCAGACATGACTACGTTTGCTTTGAATAATGAACATAAAACTTCAAAGATTATGAGTGCAGATTATTATAAAAGAGCGTTAAAACTTTTTGAAACTCTAAAAGACAGTAACATGATTGAACCTATTATGCCACAATCAGGAATGTTTATGTTAGCAGATATAAGAAACACAGGCATGGATAGCGAAACATTTGTATCAAGGCTTTTAAGAGAGGAAAAGATAGCAGTTATGCCGGGAAGTTCCTTCGGTGACGAAGCTAATACCTTAATCAGAATAAGTTTAACTGTTCCGGACCCAGATATCGACATTGCATGCAAGAGAATATTAAACTTTATCAACAAATAAATTGAATAGAACCTTTTTATCAAAAGTCTTTTCTATTGCTTATCTAATGCTTGTCTAAATTCTTCAATTAGTTCACTGGCATCTTCAAGGCCAACCGAAATTCTAAAAAAGCCCTCAGATATTCCTAAGGCATTTCTTGCCTCCGGTGATAAATATCGATGCGAACTACTAGAGGGATGAGAAATAGTAGTCCCAACATCTCCCAAAGTGGGCGCAAACGCCACACCTCTAATATTTGAAACGAATTTATTCGCCGCTTTTCTTCCACCCTCAATGGCAAAGCTAACCATATTGCATCCGTTTTTACCTAAAATTTTTGATGCTCTCCTCTTATCAGGGTGATCCATTAATTTAGGATATAACGTTTTTATAACTTTCTTATGAGAGCTCAAAAACTTGGCCAAACTAAAGGCAGTCTTCTGTGATTTTTCAAACCTCAATGAGAAAGTTGCAAGCCCTCTTTCGGCCAACCAACAATCGAATGGACTCGGAGTTAACCCAGACGAGACAACAAAGTTATAGATTGCCTCAGCATGTTTTTTTCTTTTTGCTGCAACGTACCCAAGCGTAACATCTGAATGTCCAGCTAACAGTTTAGTAATAGAGTTTATCACAAAGTCCGCACCTAGTTTAAGGGGCTTTATTGCAAGTGGCGTTGTAAACGTATTATCTACTGCCATCAATATTTTTTTTCTTTTACAGATTTTTGAAATCCCTTCTAAATCTGCGATCCTTAAAGTTGGATTAGATACCGCTTCTACCAAGATTAACCTTGTGTTTGGCCTTAAGGCTTTTTCTATAGCTCCCACATTGGTTGGATCTGCGAATGAGGTTTCTATATCAAATCTAGGTAGATCCTCTTTCATTAATCTTAGAGATCTTCCATACAATTGATCTCCACCTAAAATATGATCTCCAGACGAGCATACACCCAAAGCTACAGCTGTTACAGCTGCCATACCCGAACCTACAACAAGCCCTGATGAATTACCCTCCAATCTATCGAGTAAATTAGCTACAATTTCTGCATTTGGATGACCTTCTCTTGCATAGGTGAAGCCTTTTTCTTTGCCTTCATATTGTTTATCCAATTCATTTGGGTTTTTTGATGCATAAACAACAGATGGCATTATTGGAGTCACGACTTGAGTTGAAATACTCTCTGGCAATCCATTAGGTCTTATAATTGTTCTTTTCATATCTTTTCCATAATTACCATTTAAGTGCTGTTTACTAAAATCAAACTCTTAAACAACGTAGCCCAATTGACTTCCACATTTCAACTACCGTTGCCTTATCCTCAAAGACAATTTGCGGACTGTATCCATCTTCTATCATTTTTTTATATAAATCATATTTAACTTCATAGTCTTTTCTAAAATCTTTTTTTCCTCTCATGTAAAGAGCTATTTGATTTATTGGTTGAGAAATATTCTCAAAAATTCCTTTTATCTGTTCTAAAGTAACATCACGGTAATTCTCATCGCGGCCTGTACAAAATAAAATTCGATTAGAGTTATCTTTGGCACATGAAATTAACAGCAAACACATCTCTTTTATTTGCTTGTCAGATTTCATTCCATCATAAAATCCCTTCCAATTTTTTGGTTCTGAGAGTACAAAATGAATTCTGTGCGAAATATCAAAAAGCGTTCCATCTATATCAAAAATAATATCCAATTTTTTCCTAAAAATTATTACGCTTTATTAGTCTTGCAAGGTTTATTCCTTTTGGGATAACAAGTTTTGCAAATTTCGCACACAGTTCCATCACATCCTCTGGCAGTACACTGAGACCTTCCGTAAAAGATAATTTGCAAATGTAACTTGTTCCATTTTTTTGAAGGGAACAGCCCTTTTAAATCATTCTCTGTTTGTATAACGTTTTTACCTTTAGTAAGCCCCCATCTTTGAGCCAACCTATGTATATGCGTATCAACAGGGAAAGCAGGGTGCCCGAAACCTTGAGACATAACGACACTAGCTGTTTTATGCCCTACTCCAGGTAACCTTTCTAAATCTTCAAAATTTTCTGGTACATTACCGTTGAACTCATCATAGAGTATCTTAGATAACTTGGATATATTAGCAGACTTCTGAGGCGCCAATCCGCACGGTCTTATTATTTTGTATATTTCTTCAACGGGTATATCTTTCATTTTCTCTGCGTTATTCGCTAATAAGAACAAATTAGGTGTAACCTCATTTACTCTTTCATCTGTACATTGAGCGCTGAGAAGTACGGCAATTAGCAACTCAAATTTGTTACTATGATTTAAAGGAATTGGTGTTTCTGGGTATAATTCTTCTAATCTGTTTATTACAAACAAGGCTCGTTCTTTTTTTCTCACTAACAACTCCGTGTTTTAATAAATTTAAAGTTTCATAAAACCTTGCAATCCTTTTTTTAAAAAAGTTCTAAAGGTGTCAATGTAGATCTTATATATTTAAAAACTGAAGACTATTTAAATTTACTTCTTATTTACTTTTATCTATTAAAAAACCAACATACACTGCTAAGCATGAACGAAAATAACAAAGATCATGCTCTGGATCTGCTTAAAGGTGCATATTCCTTGAAGACATCTGATGACAACAAAATATATTATAGGAATTTTGCGCCACATTACGATGATGTTTTCGTAAAATCACTGGGATATATTTACCCTGAAGAAGTTGCCAAAATTCTAATGTCAAGTTTTCAAATTGATGGTGCCATTTGCGATATTGGCTGTGGTACTGGTTTAGTAGCTGAAAAAATAAAGAAAATTAATAAAAAGGCAATAATTGATGGAGTTGATATTTCTACGGATATGATTGAAATATCTAAAACTAAAAAGCTATATAGGAACTTGTTTGATCTTGACCTAAATGGCAACCTATCCGATTTGTCAAAAGATTACACCGCTGTAATTAGTGCAGGCACATTCACACATGGTCACTTAGGCTCAGATGTTTTGAGAAGGTTAGTAGAGCATTTTGATACTAATACCTATTGTGTTATTGGCATAAATTTTAAGCACTATGCAGAGAAAGGCTTCGAAGACCTACTTAAGAATTTAGCGAGTGAAAAAGCTATTACAGATTTTAGCGTTTCAGAATCAAAGGTTTATTATAAGGAGGAGGAGCTAATAGAAAACAATAATAACAAGGCATGTATATGTACTTTTAGAATTATATGAATAAAGTCATATACTTATGTTTTTAATTTAAAGGAGAAATGAAAGTACCATTTCTTAAATCGGAAAATGCCCTTGCCAATTCCTCTCTCGTATTCATAACAATGGGACCATGCCACGCAACTGGCTCTTTGATTGGCTTACCTGCCACTAATAAAAATCTAACGCCTTCAGGGCCAGCTTTGAGAGAGATGTAGTCTCCTGTATCAAACCTTATTAAAGTTCTGTTTCCAGACAAATCTCTGATATTGAGTTCTTCACCATCAAACTCTTTTTCAATTCTTATCCCTACAGGATTTGACGAATATGCAAAATCAGCAGAACCCTGAAAAACATATGCAAAACAGTTCTTATATGCATCAATTTTAATTTTTTTATCTTTGTAAGGTGGCACGTATACATCTAAATACTGAGGATCAGCAGCAATACCATCCACCGGTCCAGTAATGCCTTTGTAATCGCCAACAATTACTTTTATTTTTGACCCATCATCATCTTCTAGCAACGGAATATCTCTGGAATTAACATCTTGGTATCTAGGTTGAACTAGTTTTTTTGATTTAGGTAAATTAGCCCACAATTGAAATCCATGCATTTGACCAACCGCGTTCCCGATAGGCATTTCCTGATGCATAATACCTGACCCTGCAGTCATCCATTGAACATCACCACCACTTAACATACCTTTATTACCTAAACTATCTTGATGTTCTACACTTCCTTCCAAGACGTAGGTAATAGTTTCAATACCCCTGTGAGGGTGCCAAGGAAAGCCGGCCTTGAACTTTTCTGGATCATCATTTCTGAAATCATCTAACATCAAAAATGGGTCACACTCCTCAGGGTCTTTAAAACCGAAAGCTCTAAAAAGACTTACTCCCGCTCCCTCCAAAAAATGCTGAGCGGTCCTCGTATCGTTAATGGGTCTGAAAGACATAAATAAACTCCTATTATCTACACTTGATATAAAACCAACCAACTATTTTTCAATAAAATAGTAAATTTATTTTAATTGAATAAGTATGCTCAAGCCCAATTTGTAACATAATCAGCCGTGTCCACCGGATCCAATTCTTTAGGTGAGTTTGTTGGCGTTCCTACATACAAATAGCCAATAATCTTTTCATTTTCTTTCAGACCCATCAGCTCAGCAACTTTTTGATTGAAGGCAAAAATGCCCGTTCTCCAAATACCTGAATAATTCATCGCATTTAAAGCCAATAATATTCCATGAGCTGACGTCCCTGTTGAAATAATTTGCTCTATCTCAGGAACACTTTTATGTTCTTTTATTTGGGACACTAAAACGATTATCATCGGTGCCCTAAACGGGGCACTTTTATATTTCTCCAGCTTTTCATCTGAAATATCTTTAATATTTTTTTTAGCGTATTCTTCAAAAACACTGGATAATCTATCAAGACCTTCTCCTGATATTTGAATAAATCGCGTTGGTTTAAGGCCTGCATGGTCTGGGGCACGCAATGCAATTTGGTAGATTTTTTCTAATTCATTTTGATCTGGAACTGGTTCTGAGAGGAACCTACTTGACGTTCGATTAATTAAATTTTCTAGAGCTTCCATATCTACCATTCCTATTTTAAAAATCTGACTAAAAAGATCATATTTGTCAATCGTAAGTTCTTTATTTTTTTTAATTAGATTTTTTAAGTAGATAGCTTGATGAAAAAAAATAAATGTAATACATTCCCTAAATTGAAACGTATGACAGGAAAAAAAATGAGAAATTCAAAAACAGTGTTAATTGATAAAAATCCTGGAAGAAATTCTCAAACTTTTGGAATAGCTCGTGAATTGGGAACTGATGTAGACCTTATACACGAACCATCTATTGGTGTTGTAGGGAATAAGGGAGATTCGCAATGCTATATAGGTGTTGCCAGTAAGGTTAATAAGATACACGAGACATTACGAGACAGGGTTGGAACAAAGCCAAGCGATATTTCCATGCGATTAGTTCAACCTGAATTTACTATTGCAACTTCAGATGGAATTCGAAATGGTACCAAAGAAATGCGCTACTCTCTTATAGGAAGAGAGGTTACTAATGATTCAATGTGTGAACACCTTAGCGCATCTGGATTGGAAGGTGTAATTGCGGTTGTTGCCTGCGACAAACCCCCTGTAGGAACACTCGCTGCTATGCTTGAACACAATAGACCAGCTATTATTATGTCAGATGGTTCTATAAGACCGGGCAAAGACTCTAAAACAGGAGATCCAATCGACATTATTTCAAGTTATCAGATTGCAGGAAACCCAGACGAAGAATTTAAAAAACGGATCGCATTAGAAGCCTGTCCTGGATTTGGTAGCTGTGGGGGTATGTTTACATATAACACAATGCAAACATTTATCGGCGTAGTTGGGATGCAACCTCTCCATATGGTATCACCAGCCTCCCAAGATAGTAGGCGATTGGAAGAATTTCCAAACCAACTTATTGATTACTTAACAAAGTTAATTACAAAAAATATAACTCCAAGAGATATTGTAACGAGAGAGTCAATCAGAAATGCCATAATAGTTGCAATGTCAGTTGGAGGATCAACGAATGTTATGCTTCACGCTCCAGAAATTGCAAGAGCAGCAGGATATAGTAATTTTTCTGAAGACATTATGTCTGCAGCAGAATTTAATCACCTATCAAAAAACGTTATACCTGTAATAGTAGATGCCAGACCTTTTGGAAAATATTCAATGGTAGATATTGACTCAAAAGGAGGAATTCAGGTCATAGTCAAGGATTTGATGGACGCAGGGTTACTGAATGGTAATACCCTTACATGCACTTCCGAGACACTAGCAGAACAAATAGATAGACTCTCTCCTCCAGACCCTGACGGGAAGGTAATTTATTCAGTAAAGAAGCCATATAAGGAAACTGGCGGTCTAAGAGTTCTAGGCGGAAATCTTTCCCCTGAACATAGTGCAATATTAAAGCTAGCGGGAGTTGAAGGAGGCTTAGAGAATAATGTGTTCAACGGAAAAGCAAGAATTTTTAATGGAGAGCAGTCACTTTTAGACACGTTAGACAAAACTCCAGAGGTCTTTAAAAACTTTGATATGATTATAGTTCGGTATGAAGGACCTGTTGGAGGACCCGGAATGCCTGAAATGCTAGATTCTACTTCAAGGATAACTACCCTATGCAGAGAAAATAATATTATAGTTGCATTAATGACTGATGGAAGATTTTCCGGAGGCTCTGTGGGTCTGGTGATTGGACATGTAGGACCAGAAGCAGCCGTCGGGGGACCGATAGCACTAATTGAAGAAGGAGATGAAATTATAGTTGATCTTAATAAAAATGAGATAAACTGTATTCCCTTAGAAGACGAAATAATATACAAGCAGCGCAAAGATTCTTGGCAGCATAATGTTGACAGCAATAATGGAACCCATCCGTCGGTAGGCGAAGCAAACACAAGACTACTAAATAAAATGCGTTGCTCAGCAGTATCAGCTGTTTATGGAGCAGGGATGCATCCTGGAAGAGAAATATTTGTAAATGAACCGCGTAAAGGCTCAGAATCAGATTTCAAACCTAGCAATAAATTTAGAAGTTAGAATAATCTACAGGGTCATTCTTATTTATATAATTAGATACTTCCGGCAACTGATACTTCAAACCAGTTGCACAATTAAATAAAACCACACTCTCATTTTTGGAAACTAAATTTGATGATAGCGACTTCTTATAAGCTGCAAAAGTAGCCGCTCCTTCTGGGCACAAGAGAGTTCCTTCACTACCCGAAATTTCGTCTCTAGCATTCACTATTTCATTATCACTGACAGTTATTGAAAACCCATTACTTTCATTTACCGCCCTTATTATTAAAAAATCACCAACTGCAACAGGTACTCTTATTCCCGCAGCAATTGTTTTTGCATCATTCCATAATGGTGCAAATTCTTTCCCTTCATTCCAAGCTTTATAGATAGGAGCACAACCCTCAGCTTGAACTGCTACCATTCTTGGCATCTTATTTTCTATCCAACCAAGCTCTAGTAATTCTGAAAAAGCCTTCCACATACCTATTAGACCTGTACCCCCTCCCGTAGGATAAAATATAACGTCTGGCAATGTCCAATTTAGCTGTTCAGCTAGTTCAAGTCCCATAGTCTTCTTTCCTTCGATTCGATATGGTTCTTTTAAAGTAGATACATCAAACCAACCGACCTTTTCTTTTCCTTCAAGTACAATTTTACCACATTCATTTATTAACCCATTTACCATGAAAGTTTCAGCGCCTAAACGTTCTATCTCTCTAACGTTAATTTCAGGAGTATCATCAGGACAGAAAACCGTTGATTTCATGCCTGCCCTACTAGCGTAAGCCGCTAATGCAGCTCCTGCATTGCCATTCGTAGGGATAGCTAAGTGCTTAAGCTTCAACTGTTTTGCCATTGAAACCGCCAATGCTAACCCTCTTGCCTTAAATGATGACGTAGGCAGCAATCCTTCATCTTTAACCATTACAGAAGCATTAATATCAAGTTTTTTAATAGATGAATCCAGCTCAATTAGGGGAGTTATAACCTCTCCAAGAGAAACTCTATCCTCTTTATTTTCAACAGGAAGCATAAATGAGTAGCGCCAAAAACCAGGTTCATTATTTTTACCTACATCATCCCTTGAAACAACTTTTTTCATGGATTCAATATCATAGCGTACAAGCAACGGCTTTCCTTCATTAGAGAGCCCATGTATTTTGTTCTTTTCATACATTTTGCCTGTTAATGAGCACTCTAAATGGGTAACGAAGTTATCTAAATTAGCCATAATATTCACACCTTAAAATTAAAACTGATTAATCTTTTTATAACGGACTAATTCTAATTATGCTATGCAAAGATACCTAAATATCTGATAAATGTTTCTCTACTTTATCTGCAATCATCTGACTAACCCTTTCATTAGACTCTTCCGTTATCCCAGCGATGTGAGGAGTTAAGATTATATTATTTAATTGACTAAATTTCTTTGCCTTTTCTTCACTTAATGGCTCTTCACTAAATACATCTAACGCAGCCCCTCTAATCCTATTTTCTTTAAGGGCTTTCGCCAATGCGTTTTCATCTAAAATACCTCCTCTTGCTGAATTGATTAGCACTGCAGAGGGCTTAACAAGGCTTAACTTATTTTCATCAAGTAAATTATTTGTTTCTTTATTCAAAGGAATGTGAAGGCTTATAACATCCGAAACCCTTAACAAATTATCTAAACTTAGTTTCTCAGTATCTCTCCACAAATCACTACTTGCATTTATATAAGGATCAAAAGCGACTACTTTCATCCCTAAAGATTTTGCAATAACACTGGTTCTTTGAGCAATTTCCCCATACCCAATCAAGCCTATTGTCTTTCCTCTAACCTCTAAACCAGAGCTTTCTTGTCTAGGCCAAACTCCTGAGATCATTTCAATATTTTTTTGAAATGCTCGTCTCAATAATAGCATAGCTGAGCATATAACGTATTCAGCCACACTATTTGAGTTTGCCCCTGTGGCAGGATAGACTGTTACATTATTTTCCTGACATGCAACTAAATCAATATTGTCTAAACCTACTCCAAGACGTCCTACACAAGATAAACTAGAAGCTTTATTGATTAATATCTTGGTAATCAAGGTTTTGTTACGAACAATAATCGCTCTCGTTTTTCCAATCAATTCCAAGATAGCATCCTGTCTTTCTACTAAGGAAGGATCATATACAACCTCGTTTTTTTGGCGCAATTTACTTACTGCTAACTCATCCATAAACTCAGTTATTAGTATCATATTAATCCTTCTTAGATATACAAAACAGGCAAATCTAATTCACTCGCAACTTCAGACAATAATTTCTCATAATTGCCATAAGCGATAGCTACATGGTGTTCTAAACCAGTAGATATTATATCCTCTAAAACGAGCTTTGCTTCCCTATCAAATTCAATAACGCCAGATGTTCCTGTAAATGGTAAATTTCTTTTTAAAATATTTCCTTTGGCTATTATCATTTTATGTTTACCAAAAGCTTGTGAAATTCGCATAATAGTTACTGCACCCTCTTTTAAGGGAAACTCAAATAATAATGGCATTTTTCTATTTGTATGAATTGTTGCTTTTGGAATAAACTCTGAACTACACATTGAGATTGGTGCTTGACCACAATGCCAAAAAACTCCCGTATTATCTTCAACATCAATATCTACAATATCAGTTAGAAAAACTGGTTGGTTAGACACCTCTTGAAGAATAAGCTGGGTAACTGCCCCGTATACATCGGCTTCACAAGCACAAGGAATTCTATTTTCCGTCATCATCGAAGCAGGAGCGCAAATAGCTGCTCCATATTCAGTAAACATTTCTGGCCAACACCTTATAGCGAAGGCATCATAATTTCCCTTGAGCTTTAGTTCTTTCAGTGAATTATTAAGTTTCAGTGAGTTTTTGAGTTCTTTTTGATCAACACTTTCAATGGTGTCAAGCCTACTTTGCAGATACCTAAAATCATATTCTACTTTTTTTGTGTTTACAGTTTTTGCTATAGAAAATAACGCATTTAAATCTATTTCTTCAACTTCGATGCCACAAAAATCTCTGAGCGCTTCCTGATCATATTTACATGTTGCAAATCCATCAGGATGTTTACCAATTTTTCCTATCTTATAACCAGAGATCTTGTCTTTTATCGCTCTTGCCTTTTCAGAGCTAGAAAAAGTAAAATCTTTTCTTGAAAGGTCTGCACTTCTACACTTCTTTTCAAAAATCATATTAAGTTTAGATTGCTTGACTGTTGCGGGGTCTTCGTACAGCCAAGAAAATTTAATATTTGCTAAACTCATCGCATGAGAGGCAAGATTCAAACCGCAAAATGCATTTAACCTTAGCCTTTCTCCCAGTCGCGGCTCAGGAAATGCCCAAATTCCTATTGGTTTTTTAAAACTATTAGCAATCTTTATTGAGGTTGATGCGTCAGTAAATGTTACCTGTAGTATTAATATAAAGTCTATAGGTTCTTTCTTTAAATTTTCAATTTCCCTTGTAGTATCGCCTTCCTCTAATAATAATTGACAACTACCAAAAATTACATGCTCTGTAGAACTCAAAAATTGGTTGCATTGGGTTAGTTTTGTATTCGCAAACTCAATGTCAAAAGTCGAGCGCCCTAAAGCTAATACGCCAATATTCATTTTTTTTTATTCCTCATATTTGAGTCTAAAATCCCATTTCTTGTGAGGAAATAAGGTACCCCCGTTTGAGTAGCAAGGATGTTTACTCCAAGGAACAGCAAACCCGTCTGCGAGAGTCGAGATCTCCGATAAATAACTTGCGGAGGCACCTTTTAATTCTCTATTTACTTTTTCCCAATCCGGATAATTAGAAAATGCATCTAACCATATAGCACGACCTGCGAGAAACCCTGAACTTCCAGCCTTGAACGCTAGGCGTAAGACATTCATAAAGTCAGACTTTCCTGCCCCTGCTGACAGCATTACCCATGGTCTTCCAGCAAGATTACCCATTTCTTCAAAAGAATTTAAATCATCGTCTTTGAGTTGATCAGCGTTTACCGGGCTTTCTAATTTAAAAACATCTACACCATATTTTAATTTGGAGAACTCTTCAACCGAACTCAAGACATGATCAGTTTTTTTATTTCTCATCTCTCTATATTGTTTTGTTTGGTCTTCATCATTAGCAAGAGGATAAACCAATAGTTCGAAAAGAAACAAGATGTCATGCTTTACGCATTCTTCTCCTACCTTTTGAACATAATCTTTTTGCGCGACAAGGACATCTTGCCCGGCATCCGGCCTATACCAAGCTAAGACTTTTACAGCATCAGCTCCCATTCTTTTAATTTTTGCAACCGACCAATTATCTATACTGCTTGAAATTCTTCCTTGCTTAGTTTCTTGAAAAACAGAGTCTTCTAAAGTTACTACCAATCCCTTTTTTGCATCAAAAGAGTCCATAGAAAATGGTATTGCGTAATGTGGATCTAAAAGAAGAGCACTACTATCTGATTGAAGATTTTCTATTAGCATTCTTTTGAACTTAGCTACCTCTTTCCATGGAGCTTCTGGTAAACTTAGATAGTCTGCGATAGGGTTCTTAATCGGAGGCCGTTGATCAACCGCTGTCATCTTAAAAATACCATTTTCATCAGATAATCTTTTCATTCCCATTAACTTGCCAGGGCTTAAATTCATTAAATTTGACTCCTTCTGAAATCTATTACTTGTTGACGATTTGGGAAACTGTCGCGACCACCAAAGTTTTTGCATTTGAGGCTTGCAACTAAATTAGCAAATTTAATGGAGTCAACTTCGTTCTTTCCCTCTGCTAAACCAAGAGAAAAAGCGCCATGCCAAACATCTCCAGCTCCTAAGGTCTCTTCTGCTTGTATTTTTGGGGCAGGTACATTTTCTAAGAGATTATTTTGCAAAAAGAAAACTCCCTTATCTCCATTTGTAACGCAAACCCACGCGTCTGTAATCTTGCAAACATAAGACAATGCTTTTTTTAGATTTGATTCTTTGGTAAATTTTTTCAAACCATAAGAAGAGAATGCAACGTGAGAAGCAATTTTAATAGCTTCCGCAGTAACAGTATCTTCAGCATCTAAGACGCCTGGCCGATTATATTTTTTTGCAAGCTTCATAGTTTCTATTGCTCCTTGGTTCCATCTAGTATCCGCTAAATATACATCATGTTCTTCGATATCTTTTATCCATGCTGAATCTTCTGGGAGCAGAGGATCACGAAAATTAACTATTTGTCTTTCTCCTGTCTTATCAATATAAACAGAAGAGAAAGATGATCTATTATCTTTATATTCTTTAATTTTATCTACTTGAACACCATCAGCTATTAGTTGGTTTTTTATAATTCCCCCAATCTCATCCTTACCTAACCTAGCTATAAGAGTGGCATGCCCTCCCAATCTTGAAATACAAACAGCGGCATTTGCTGCGATTCCACCCCCAGAGACGTAAGCCTCCTCAGCCCTATATTTCTCTGGTTCTTTCGGCATGGATTTAATTTTAAAAATAAAATCAACTACTGCTACACCTGTTACCATGACTTTTGACATTTAATCCACCAAAAATCCACTAGGAACGGAACTAGGTTTACCTAGTGGTCTTGTATTCTCAGTTTTTCCAGTAAGCGAATAAAGAAAGCTTATAATAGCATCTACTTCTTTATCAGTTAATTCGACCTCATCGATATCAATTTTTTTTATTAGCCTTTGTTGCTCTCTTTTATCCGAAAAAACGATAAAATCAATATCTTCTAGCCACCCTGCTTTAGGAAGATTAGCCATTGCAGGTTTCCATCTATTATACATTTCGATAGGCTTTAAATGATGTTTTACTATACCTTTTAGTGTCGGGTAAGCTCCATTGTGCCCATAGGGTTTTGTAAGAGAAACATTTCTAAGAGATGGTGTTTTAAACCTATACATGTCTTCTAAGTTATCGCTTTCACCCATTCTTCCTACGTCTCGAGTGTAAGGGTCTAGCCTTCTTGTTCTTCCTGGACCAAATTGAGGTATAGCAAGAGCATAAAATTTTTGATCGGTAAATAATTGACCCGAATGACATGAGGAGCATTCCCCTTTACCAAAAAACAAATCCATTCCTTTTTTCTGGGTCAATGTTAGTGCGTTTTTGTTGCCACTTATATAGTCATCAAAAGGAGAGTCAAATGATGTCCATTCTTTTATTATAAATGCAGATATGGCATTAGCTATATGATTAATTTGGATTTCCATAGGATCATTTATCTCATCAAAAGTTTCAATAAAGAGATCCACATATTCAGGGACTCCACGAATCCTGTTAACAATCACTGGCCAGACAGCATTTATTGTTCTGCGATCTTTACCAATTTTTGATACTAATCCAATTATCTCGTTTTCACCAAAATTGCCTGCCATTTCAAATTGCCTTGTCATGGGAAAAAGAGCTTGGGCTGACAAAATATTATCCAGATCATCTGGCAATAACTCTTCCGCAGGGGTATTAAAGTTATTCCCATATATATTAGAAATACTTATTCTTCCGTCATGCATTAAGGTGTGGATCTCCTTCGCTCCAAGGTTCCATAGACCAGGAGCATTTCGAGGAATTCTTTTTTTTATTTTTGACTCATCCTTTCCAGCTATTCTTTTAGTTCCTAAACCTACACCACCTTCTCCAATCCCTAGAGATAATCCATCACCTCCACCAAAATCATGGTGGTGACAAGTGCCACAAGATATATTATGATTTCCCGATAAAATTTTGTCATAAAATAGTAGCCTTCCTAAAGCTGCTTCCTGTGGATCGGCACTATGAAAATTCTTTATTGAAAGAGGTTTGGGTAATTTATCACCAAATGACTTTTCAATTGGAAAAGAGATTGAAGTAAATGCAACTAAAATCAAAAAATGCTTAAATATTTGTTTATATTTATAATGCTTCCAACAATTGTTTTTGGAGAAATTGAAAACGCTCGCGATTTGATGGAAAAAGGTGAATTTAAGCAGGCGATGAAAGAACTGCTTCCTGCGGCTAGATCTGGAAATGCGGATGCCGAAGAGCTTATTGGAATTATGTATGCGATGGGACTCGGGGTAGAAAGAGATGACGTACGAGCTTTTGAATGGTATCTCAGGTCTTCGATGAAGGGTCATCCTGGGGCTCAATCGGGTGTTGGTTGGTATTACGAAATAGGCAGAGGAATGCCAGCTCCTGACCTTGTCAGAGCATATACGTGGTACGTTCTTTCTGCCATCGGTGGAGATCCTGACGCTGCTATATCTCAAGAAGAGGTTATTAAAAAAATGACTTCCGAACAAATTGAAAAAGCTCATAAATTAATAAATGACTATAAGTCATGGATTTATCCATTTCGGTAATTAGGGATGAGATTCTACTCATCCCTAATAATTCAATTTTCTAATTTAAATCTTGCCCATAGTCTGAGGCCATTCTTCCTTCAGCATCTGCAACCGCAGATGTTAAAGCTGTAAATACCTCAGGACCACCTTTTACATTGGCCTTAAACCAATCGTAAACAGGAGAAGCCGACTTTTTAAACATTGCCTTCTGATCAGGTGTTGGAACATACAAATTTCCACCTCCAGCAACAAAGTCTTCATACGCTTTTATCGATTTTCTCTTAGGAGAAGCGAAAGTAGCTTGTTGAAGGGCATAAAAACCATCTGTAATAACCTTTCGTAACTCCTTTGGCATAGACTGATACTTTGCATTATTCATCCACCATAATGCCCCCATATAAGCGTGACCATCTAATGTAACGTATTGAAGGCCCGCATCGGGAAACTTCATGTTCATAATGTCTGTTATACCGTTCTTTGATCCTTCAACTACTCCAGTTTGGAATGAAGAGAAAAGCTCTGGCCATGGAATTGGCGTTGGAGACGCCCCCAAAGCTTTCACTAAAACCTGAGGTAGATCAGCAACAACAGTTCTGATCTTCAACCCTTTCATGTCTGAAGGCTCTTTTATTGGTCTCTTAGTGTTGGCAAAATTTCTCCACCCTCCAGTGTTACCAATTGTCATTAAACGTATGGTATCGCCGGAGTCTGATAAAGCCATTTTTCTTACGGTTCTGACAAAGTCACTTCTCATTACATCTTCAGCTACTCTATCATCTGACATGAGGTAAGGTAGATCCAAGACTTGTACATATGGGAAAACACCAGCTGCTCCCCCCGAAGTTGAAATATAAATGTCTATACTTCCATCGGAAACACCTTGTAAGCATTCAGCTCCCTTCGAGCAAAGCTGTGTGCCAACAAAAAGCTCAACAGAAACTGCTCCATTAGAGGCAGCTTCAACATAATTTTTAAAAACGACCGCACCATCATAGTCTTCGTCTTGGTCATTTGAATTCATAGTCATTCTAAGTTTATAATCTGCTGCAATAGCAGGCATTGATATACACGCCATCAATACAAAAGCAGTTAAAATTTTAAGTATTTTTGAAAAAATCAAAATTTCCTCCCTTGTTTATTTTTTTCATAAATAAAGCCTTTAGACAAAAACTACGTTTAGAGCCAAAAGCTTCATTTTCATCCAACTCATTTTGCAAACCCCGTAAGTAAGGGAATACTCATTGAAAGAGCAGGAAAGTAGGTTATTAAGAATATAACCACAATTTCTATTGCTAGAAAAGGCAAAATTGCCTTAGCGATAGATTCTACCTTTTCTCCTGAAACAGATGATGCAACAAACAGAACTAAACCCATTGGAGGAGTAGCTAATCCCACAGTAAGGTTAACAGACATTATAATAGCAAAGTGGACCGGATGAACGCCTAAATCTGTAAATACAGGGCCTAAAATAGGCCCCAAAATAATAATTGCAGGGCCAGCATCCAAAAACATTCCTACCAAAAACAAAAGAAGGTTAATCAAAAAAAGTAAAATATATGGATTGTCACTAAGACTCAGAACAAAATCAGCCAAATGCTCAGGTGCATGTGACAGACTTACGACAGTTTTAAACGCCATGGCTGCACCAACAAGCAGCAAAACTACTGATGATACTAGAGCAGCCTTTGTCAACACCTTTGGAACATCTCGCCACTCAAGGCTCTTTAAAACGAATAATCCGATAAAAAAAGCATAAGCAGCAGCAACTGCAGAAGCTTCAGTGGGTGTGAAAATACCTCCTAATATCCCACCAAGAATAATAACTGGCGTCATTAATGGGAAAAAAGCCTTCAATGAAGCCTTTCCACGAGATTTCCAACTTGATTTTTTAGTTGAAGGGGGAAGATCATAACGATTAGCAAGCAACCTAACCATGATCATTAAACTAATACCCACCATTAACCCTGGGACAATACCGGCCAAAAATAGAGCTGCGACACTTTCTCCCATAACATAGGCGTAGATTATCATTATCCCTGAAGGAGGAATGATAGGGCCTATAACTGAGCTTGCAGCAGTTATTGCTGCGGCAAATTTCTTGGAGTATCCTTGTTTTTCCATTGCTGGGATCAACATTGAGCCAATTGCCGACGTATCAGCTACAGCTGAACCCGATAGGCCAGCAAATAAAATTGAGGAGAGAATATTTACTTGAGCCAACCCTCCTCTCAAATGCCCCATCATTGCCTGGCTAAATTCAACAAGCCTCATTGTTATCCCACTTCTGTTCATTAACTCGCCTGCTAGCATAAAAAATGGTATTGCCATAAGCGGAAAACTATCTATTCCATTATAAATATTTCTGTAAAGCATTGCAGCATCACTAGACTGACCATTCAGCCAAAGCAAAATTCCAGGAGCAGCAAGAAGACTAAAAAAAACCGGCAAGCCAATCAGTAAAAAAACTAAGAATAAGGGTAAGAACCAAACTAACACTTCTAAGCCTCAAGCTTTCTCTGGTCTTCATCAGACCCTGCATCTAAATTTGGGTTTATAATAGATAAAATTCTTATAAAAATTAGCTCTATATTAACAAGAATTAACATAGAAATGCCAACAGGGAGAGACATATACATCCACGCAAGCTTAATTGGTTTTGACTGTTCTCCTATTAGGAATAGAGGAATTTTTATTGATGAGGAGTTAAAAATCCACCCTACTTTAATGTGTTGCAACCCCAACTTTAACCCAACGATAAGTATAAATAAAGAAAGGATCAGCAATAACAAGGTTAGAACATTACCTGCTATTTTGGGCATCGAACTAATAATCATGTCAATAGAGACAAAACCACCCCACCTGTATGCAGAAGGAGCAATCAACCCAGTCATCCAAAGCATTAAAAATCTTGCCGCCTCATCAGGCCATGGCAAAGCATTATTTAAAACATATCTAAAAAATACTTGAAGCAGTATAACAATTACCATCAACAAAATGGCTACCCATGCTAACTGTCTTCCAACACGTAATAAAAAAGTGTTTAAATATCTTAAGTTATTTAATACAAAAAAAAATGGTGTAACAACGGCCTCCTTAAACTTTTAATATTATAGTTTTATTTACTGAATCAACTTATATTAGTATTTATAAATTTTAAGAAAAAATAAAGAGGTTGTTCAAAAATGGGTGTTTTAAGATATGCAATAATCGGCTCAGGAACTATGGGTAGAGAGCATATACAGAACATAAACTTAATAGAAAATTGTGAAGTCGTAGCTCTTTGTGACACATTCCAACCTTCACTTGATGAAAGCCTAAAAATTTTAAATAAAGAAACCCCAACTTTTTCAAACCATAATGATTTAATAAAAGCAGATTTAGCCGATGCATATATAATAGCTACACCCAACTTTAGTCATATAAATATTCTTAGAGACATTTTACAAACAGAAGCTCATCTATTGATAGAAAAGCCTTTATGTACGACGGTAAGAGACTGCCAAGAGTTTAAGAATTTGACCCAGGGATACCCGGGATTAATTTGGACAGCTATGGAATATAGATATATGCCCCCTGTAGCAAGGTTTATTGAGAAAATATCAAAGGGTAAGATTGGTGAACTAAAAATGTTATCAATAAGAGAGCATAGATTTCCATTTTTAAATAAAGTTGCCGATTGGAACCGATTTTCAAAAAATAGTGGCGGAACACTGGTAGAGAAATGTTGCCACTTTTTTGATCTAATGAGACTTATCTGTAAAAGCGAAGCTTTCAGCGTATACGCTAATGGAAATCAAGACCTAAATCATTTAGATGAGAACTATGACGGAAGAATCCCTGACATAATCGATAATGCTTTTGTAATCATTGAGTTTAAGAATGGAGTTAGGGCTATGTTGGATCTATGTATGTTCGCTGAGAACTCTAATCTTCAGGAGGAATTATGCGCAATTGGAGATAAAGGGAAAATTGAAACAGGAGTTCCATCACACTTATCAAAAAAATCTAGCTCTAAACTATCGATAGGAATAAGAGGTGCCAAAAAAATTACATCCGAAACGGTAACAGTTGATAAAAAACTATTAGAAGCCGGACATCATCACGGTTCGACTTATTACGAGCATTTAGCTTTTCAACGAGCAGTTAGAAACAATTCAGTTCCAGAAGTGTCCTTAGATGATGGCTTATTATCCGTAGCAATTGGGCAAGCGGCTGAATTATCTATTAAAGAAAAAAGAGTTGTATTTATGAAGGAAATTTTACAATAAAATATAACCTATGGCTAAGAATGATAAAAGTTAATAAAATTACACCAAAAATTGGAGCTGAATTAACAGGAATATGTTTTCAAAAACCAATAAAAAACAATATTTTAGACAGAATTTATCAAGCATTAATTCAGAACTTAGTAATAATTATCAGGAACACAAGTATATCTCCAAAACAGCATCTAGAATTTGCTCAATCTTTCGGGGAGTTGGACAACCCACACCCTGTATATCCTAACGTGGATGGATACGATAGAATCGTAAAGCTGGAAAATGATGCAAACAATCCTCCCGATACCGACGCCTGGCATACGGATTTGACTTTTAAAAAAGAACAACCATTTGCATCTATACTTGTTGCGAGAACAGTACCAAAAGTTGGCGGTGACACTTTATGGTCTAGTTGTTACTCAGCATACGATAGACTGCCAAAAGGTATGAAAAAAGACTTTGAGACACTTAAATGCATCCATGATATGGGTGATTTCAGAAATACTTTTGCTCTTGACTCAGATGGTAAACATGGGACTGAAAGATTAGACGAAGGCATGGCTCGCTTTGGACACAACATTCGTAAACTGATTGGTACTCACCCAGTGACAGGAAGAAAGTTTCTTAATTTTAACGAGTCTTTTGTTTCTCATATCGTTGGCTTAACGATGAACGATAGTAACTCTTTAAAGACATTTCTAACTAATCACATGAATAAGCCTGAGGATCAAATTCGATGGCGATGGAAAGAGGGTGACTTAGTGATGTGGGATAATAGAGTTACAATGCACTATGCTGTAGCAGACTATCTGCCAGAATATAGGTGCATGAATAGGATAACAGTAGTTAATGACAAGCGAATTTAGCGGATTAGTATTCTAAAATCGGTTATTCTTTAGCAAATTGTTCTAAAGTCTCTCTTATTTTTAAATAATCTTCGTCTGCAATTTTTCCCTTATCAATGGAAATATTAAACCCATTCCCCTTCATTTGGAGAACATCATTTGAATTTTTGCTTAAATCTCGATCCAGCTGATAATACCGAATTTTTCTTAGATAACCTTTTACATCTATTTCCTTTTCCTCAGCAAACTTAAAATGAGACCCTATTAGTAAATGGGTATCTTCAGATATACAGATTGATCCCGACTCGGCTAAGCTTTCTAACCTTGATGCTAAATTTACTGTTCCCCCAACTGCAGTATAATCAAGTCTTTCATCACTGCCAAAGTTACCAACGGTACAATAGCCAGTATTTATTCCAATCCTTATTTCCAAATCATTCCTTAAACCGAATTTTTTTCCCCAAGTACCTTTGAGCTCGTCCATCCTTGCAACCATTTCTATAGCCATATCAACACAAAGTTTGGCGTCTTCCTCAGTACCCTTAGACGTAGGATCTCCAAAAAATATCATAATTGAGTCACCTATAAATTTATCTATAGTTCCTCCATATTTGAGTGCTATTTTAGACATTTCATTAAGGTAAAAATTAATAAGACTTGTTATTTCCTCAGATTCTAACTCGTCAGAAATTCTTGTGAAACCAACAATATCAGAAAAAAATACAGTTAATTTCTTTCGATAACTGGTGATCTCAGCACTCTGTTTTCCACTAAAAATTTGCTCATGAATTTGTGGAGAGAGATATTTCGCTAACTTATTAGAGACTTCCTCTAGCTCTCCAGATTTTTTTAATGCCTCTTCTTTTGCTTGATCAGCTATTTTCTTTTGAGCCTCTAATTGGGTAGACAAAGATTTTCTTAAGTTTGCTTCCAATTTCAGTTTAGACAACTCTCTTTTTAACTGAGTGAGTTCATCGGGTAAGGTTGCATCATTCATTTTTTTGCTTATTATTGATTTATTACTTATTTATTAAAATATATCAAAATAAACTGTAAATTAAAAGAATTAGGAGTTTGCAAAGATGTCATATTCTGGAACCTGTAATTGTGATAATGTCAGATTTAGATTTGAATATGATCCTATGATGCAATTCCAATGTCATTGTACGACATGTCAGAGAGTTTTTGGTACTTCTCTATGTGCTTTAGCAATGCCCGGTGAAGAATTAATAGTAGAAGGAGAGCTAACTAGATATACCGTCAAAGGTGGCAGCGGACTGGACATGCATTACAATTTTTGTGCTAAATGTGGGGTGATCATATATAATGAACCAGAAGTTCTTGGAGGAATGGTATATATACCGGCTGGATTATTAGATGGGCAGATAGAATTTAAACCAACTCTTGAGTTATGGACCCCTCATAGACCCCCATGGATGACACCGGCACCCTCAATAATTGAATCTGTCAAAGACAATGGTACCGTGGAAAGAATTCAGGAATTATTGGAAAATTTAGACCAACGCGGATAAAAAAATCTTCTTATCCTTTGCAATTCATATCTAAACCACAACATGTTGGTGATTTTATTTTACCATGACCATTTGGACATTTTGAAATCTGAACTTCACTCTCATTACCCAATTTGAGCATTTCGTTAACAAGTGGCGCATCACATTTTGCACATGAAGCATTAACTGCCATACCGCACTTTGAACATTCATA
>CACFNV010000014.1 GCA_902567635.1 uncultured Alphaproteobacteria bacterium | reverse complement strand
TAACGTTGCACTCAATCTATCAAATATGGGAAAGTTATTTTCACCGTTAAACTCACTCCACGGTGACGTTTGTTTGGGGTTCGGTGGTAAGTTGTTTTAGATTTTTTTCTGTTTGAGAGTTACCTCAAACGAATTGAATATTTACCTTGAAAAAACTCAATTCTTAAGATCATTAGCAAGAGCAGTAGCAATCTCGATGTTTCTTTTTCGCGCAGCAGATGCCACTAAGAATAAATCTATCAAATACCAAATATTAAGTCCGCCAAGTGTAATCAATTTCAATATACCTAAAAGTGTTTGACCTAAAACAAATCGATCTACTCCGAAAAAACCCAAGTAAATGCTCAGACCGAACACTACTGTGGGATTGTGTGCACGAGCATTATATTTAGTGATAAATTCATTACGTTTTTCTTCTTCGATACTAGACACTATTAATGCTAATTCAGAAATGTACTCCCTATTATACATTTTTATTCCTCCTTTTTGTGAACTTAAAGATTATACACATTTTTAATTTTTGAAATAACTTATAGTGAAAATTTCTAAACTTCTTACCTCTTGGGGTAGTGTATCCATTCTCATTCAACCAATCTGCACTCTGTTTATAGTTCCAACCCATCTCCAAATGTTTGGTGATGGTTTCATAGAGAAACTGTTGATATTCGGTATAGGGTGCAACCAGTAGATTACTTGCATGAAGTTTGAGATGAAAGATTAGGTATGCATCTATATTATCGGTGGATGACTTACCACCGAACAAGTCTATTCCACCGTGGCATTTGCGTGGTGTAAGGGGGTGGACGAATCCGCTGATGTCCTATTCCATTTCTCCATCACATACCGCCGCCCACCTTTTACTGTTCCACAGTATTCAAAATATCAATTCTTTCTTTATGAAACAATCACTGCGCATAGAGAAAAAGGAAAGACCTTTGACCAAATCGCAGAATGGTTAAATAAGAAAGGTTATCTATCTGCTCGTGGGAAAAAGTTCAAAGGTAATCATGTTCATTCAATTTTGAAGAAGAAAAGACTTAAAGATGAGAAGTTAGAAAGAGAGTACCCAGAGGTGTGGTCTGATTTTAGTTTGGAAGTAGTTGATAAGACTTTGGTTAATACTTTTTATTTAGATCTAAAGCATTCAAACAATTGACCGAAGGGTTTTATATCCCCTGAATAATGACCACTACTATTGAAAGTCATTTTTTCTAAATTATAAACCTTGAAATTAGGAACTCCATCATTGGAAAGTATGTAAGTTCCAACTAACCGATTTTTCCAAAATATTATTTTCTCATATTCATTTACTTGAAATTTTGTTTTTGTTGTTGGATTAAATGAATTTAAATGCATTAAACTCTTATTTTCCTCATCTATCATAATATTTGTTGTGAATTGGTTTTCAACATTTAAACACGTTAATAGATAATTAGAGGCAATTGAAATGTTAGGAATCAACAAAAAAATAAGGATTATATAAATTTTAAGCACCCTCATACCGCTACTCCCCAGTTGATATAGAGAATTTAGGGTCGCAAGATTAAAAAGACACTTTTTCTGTTTCAGCATAACCTACCGTCGTCCACCTTTTAATGTTCCACAGTATTCACAATATCAATTCTTTCTCTATGAAACAATCACTGCTCTTAGAGAGAAAGGAAAGACATTTGACCAAATTGCAAATCGGTTAAACAAGAAAGGTTATCTATCTGTTCGTGGAAAGAAGTTCAAAGGTAATCATGTACATTCAATCGTGAAGAAGAAAAGACTGAAAGATGAGAAGTTAGAAAGAGAGTATCCAGAGGTGTGGTCTGATTTTGGTTTGGAGGTAGTTGATAAGACTATTCTTTTAAATATTTGATACATATATCTAGTATCTGTTTTGGGGGTTCAACAATTTTTCTTTTGTTTAGATCCAAAAACCCTCCTTTTGAAATAATCTCAACCACTAACTCATTTTTATCGTTATAAATATCTAATTGTCTTAAAATTTTCCTATTATCGTTTGAAATAGAAAATCTTAAATGAATTGTGACCTGTTCCCCCTCAAAAACCTCTTTTTTGAACTCCATATGAGTATCAAAAACAATTCCACTGACCTTATAAAGATTATATAATTTCAATAAACCCACTCGGTCACATATTTCCCAATATGCCCAATTTGCCACTGTCAGATAACCAACTTCCGATACATGTCCATTTCTATCAACATGATCAGCAGTTAATTTTGCTTTGACTTTATTTAAATTTCTGTCCAGATCTAAATCTCCGAAAAAATAGAAAATAAAATGATGGAGATCTATCTGAATAGTTCATTTATAAAACTTAATCAACAAAAACTATATTAGGATAGAATGGTCTAAGTTAGTCATCTATCTTAATTTTTATAAGACTTTAGTTAATATGTTTAAAGAGTTATAATTTCAAAAAATTAAGGAAAAAATAATATGGAAATAGCAGTTGCTTTACTTGTTTTGACATTAATTAAAACGGCATTGGCAAACTGAGGAGGAGACTAATGGAAGAGGTAACTGGAAGAGACAACCAAATTATTTGTCAAGCATTGCAGATTGCGATCCCCATAATGTTAAAACATAGTATGTCGGCAAGTAACACATTCGACATGCTAAAAATATTAGATACAAGAGGAAATAGAAGCAGTCTAAAACTATTGGATACCTCTGTAAGAGAATTTCTAGAAAAAATAATAGATGATATTGAAAAGGGCAATACGTTAGCAAAAGAAAAAAAATCTAAAACTATGGATATGGAGACGGAATTATACTTCTCAAAAGATGATGTTATTACCTTTCTCGAAAGAAGGTATAAAAGCAAGTCAGGAAAAATATATAAGTTTCCAAATAAACCTAAAGACCTTCAAGAAGACCACATGAGTGAACTTGAAAAATATGTATTAAACCTTCGATCGATATTCCCTGATGGATATGTGCCGAATTTTGATCCTAATGATGGAGGTTCAGAAGCGAAAATTTTATTTTTATTCGAAAAACCTGGTCCTATGACGAATGAAAACACCGGTGGATCAGGTTTAATAAGTCAAGATAATGATGATGGCACAGCAAGAGCAACAAAAGCATTTTTTGAAAAAGCACATGCTATCGCTGGAACTTCCAGAAAAGATATAATTATATGGAATGCATTACCCGTCTGGAACGGGACAATCAAAATTACTAAAACGGAAAGAATTACAAATACAAAAAATGCGCTTGAACACCTCTTGAACTTATTGAAGAATCTGAAAACAATCGTTTTGGTAGGCAAAGAGGCACAGAAATTAGTGAAGGATATAGATTTGTCAAAATATAAGGTCTTCGATTCAATGCATCCATCGCCACGGAATAAAGCATCTCGAAAAAATGAGTGGGAAGATATACTTACTATTTGGGTTAAAGCACTCACTACTATCAAGTAAGTTTTCTAAAAATCTATATCAAAAACGCATACCTACAGAAACACTTACCCTATCACTCTGTAGGGTCAAAAAAACCCAATAAAATCAATGATTTATTCTACAGTATCGTTTGTGCGGTGTAATGTGGGAAGTTTCTACGCAGATGTAATCTTCCACTTTTCCATAACTTACAGACGTCCACCTTTTTATCTTCCTAGGTATTCAGAATACCAATTCTTTCTTTATGAAACAATCATTGAACAAAGAGAAAAGGGAAAGACCTTTGACCAAATTGCTGAGTGGTTAAACAAGAATGGGTATCTATCTGTTCGTGGAAAGAAGTTCAAAGGTAATCATGTTCACTCAATTGTGAAGAAGAAAAGACTGAAAGATGAGAAGTTAGAAAGAGAGTATCCAGAGGTGTGGTCTGATTTTAGTTTGGAGGTAGTTGATAAGACTTTGGTTAATATGTTTGATGATTTTTAAAATTTTAATCAAATATGATTAAGTTAAATTATAAACAGTGCGTTTATAGATAATGAAAATTCATCACTTCATACTCTTAGATGTTTTATTGTTTGTAGTCGCTAAAGAAATCAACCATTGATCATGTTCCTTTCTTATAATGTAAGTACAGTTCCATTCTTGAAGAAAATTTCCATCTAAATCAAAGTTTGTTAGTTTTGTATTCACCATGTCGATATTTTCTTGAATATTCGAGACCTCAAAAGATTTTTCATCATATCCAATTTTGTTGGAAATGCCTTGTGTCTTCCACGTTTCAATTATGTCTGAATAGGTTTTAAGAATATCTGCCTTACTGGTTATATCAACCACGCCATAAAGTGAAATTAACTTGGACGGAATATCAAAACATTCACAAACGGTTTGTAGATCTGCCTTTGAAAGAGCATCATAATATTTGACCATTATTTTTGTTGAATTTGTCATAGCATCCTTTTTTTATTTTTATATTTTATGAGTTTAAAATAGGATACGCATAAATTATTGAAGTGTAAAAAATAGTTGGTATGTATAGTTTATAAATTTGAAGGATTTACAAATGCGTATATTAGTCACCCATAAAGTAAAAAGTCTTAAAGAGTTTCTTTCTCCTTCTTTTAAAAAAGAGCGGAACGAATTCTTTTCTGACTTTGCAAAAAATATAAACGAGTTTGTCTCTGATGATAAAACTGTAGCAATAATTGCAGATGTTTTTGATGAAAGCATACTCTTACAAAAACGCTCTTCAAATGAAAACTTAGCATTAATGAATAAACATGGTGTTTCGATAGAATCCATGAAATTTTTTAAAAAAAACTAGTTACCCATCTGTTCGTGGAAATAAGTTCAAAGGTAATCATGTTCATTCCATAGTAAAGAAGAAGAGACTTAAAGATGAGAAGTTAGAACGAGAATATCCTGAGGTATGGTCTGATTTTAGTTTGGAGGTAGTTGATAAGACTTTGGTTAATATGTTTGAAAATTCGATGGTATAAATAACCATGTGGTTTCAAAAAGAATATCTTAATCCTTTCTTATTACAAAAAGTTCCAGGATTCCTCTAAATTGCCATCTAGTACCATTTGATCATGAAACTCAAACCTGTTCAACTCCCTCCATTCTGTAGACTTATCTAATAATTTCTTTGCATTTTCTTCTGTATCAATCATCGCAAAAATCAATAATGAGTCTTTTGTTAGTCTGCAAATATAAAAGGTTTCTAATCCTATCTTTTCATCCTGTTCTATAAAAATTTTGTATCGCGTGAGAAAGTTCTCACAATCCTCTTCGCTTTTAAAATTGAAAATAACATTCCTAAATACACTCATCTAATTTTCCTTTGTTTTATAAAACTCCAAATACTCAAGACTTGTAAGATCTCCATTTAATACCATTTGGTCATGAAACTCAAATCTGTCGAAATTACAATTTATTAGACCCTAAAATTCAACTTCAAAATTCCCTGAGTACCTTGATGAAGAACTCAATTCAATATTTACTGGTTTGTCGCCTGGTTCGATAAACTTAGCGTTTATTTCTTCAAACAACTTTGATCTATCTGGATTAACATACTTAATTTCTATCATTGCACCAAAAAGTATTTTTTCTTCCCATGCGTTATTATATCAGAAACGCATACCTACAGAAACACTTACCCTATCACTCTATAGGGTCGAAAAAACCCAATAAAATCAATGATTTATTCTACAGTTACTGATTTTGCTAAATTTCTTGGCTGATCTACATCTGTTCCTTTATCTAAAGCAGTAAAATAAGCCAATAATTGCATAGGAAGAGAATAAACTATTGGTTCCAGTAGTGCGGCACAAGTTGGCAATTCAAAAATTGCCTTTGTCAAGTTCCCAGACTGTGACTTACCAAAATTATCTGTAAACAAAAAAAGCTTTCCCTTTCTTGCTTTTACCTCTTCTAGATTAGAGTTAACCTTTTCAAAAACATCAGTCTTTGGATTTATAGCGATTATAGGCATGTCTTTATCTATCAATGCAATAGGCCCATGTTTTAATTCACCAGAGGCATAACCTTCCGAATGAATATAACTAATCTCCTTAAGCTTTAAAGCTCCTTCTAATGCAATCGGATAGAGAAGGTCTCTTCCTAAGAAAAGAACACTCTTATACGCCGAAAGTTTTTTCGAAATCTTTTTTAGATTTTTTGTTTTAGACAATATATCTGTAAATATACGGGGTAACTCTAGCAATCCTTTGAAAAGTTTTTGTTTATCATTTTCATTCAATCTATTTAATTCTTCCGCAAAAGCCATGTTTAAAAACATCAAAACTAGTAATTGACAAACAAAAGCCTTCGTTGAAGCAACTCCAATTTCAGGTCCTGCCTTTATTGGAAAGACCCAGTTTGCTTCTCTGGCAATTGAGCTTTCCTCAACATTAACAATTGCGCATATATTCTTACAAAACTTCTTAGCATGTCTCAATGCGCCTAAAGTGTCTGCTGTTTCACCTGACTGACTCACAACTACCACTAAATCATTAAAATTCACGATTGGTTCTCGATATCTAAATTCTGACGCTAATTCAACACTACATGGGATACCAGAAATCTTTTCAATCCAATATTTACCTACTAAAGATGCATAGTAAGCAGTTCCACAACCAATTAAGATTATTCTGGATGTTTTCTTTACTGACGGATATTTTTGCAGTGTTAATGAGTCATCTGAAGCGTTTAAGTAATAACCCAAAACTTGTGAAATGACTGCCGGTTGTTCAAATATCTCTTTTTGCATAAAATGCTTGTAACTGCCCTTACTCAAAACGCCAGTGTCAACGCTAACCTGAATAATTTTTCTAGCAATTTCATTGTAGTTACAATCAAGAATTGAAACTTTTTCTCTATTAATTATTGCAAAATCACCTTCCTCCAAATAACAAATCTTTCTGGTAAAAAGTGACAAAGAACTTGCATCAGAACCAACGAACATTTCATTTTTTCCATATCCTAAGGCAAGCGGAGAACCTCTCTTAGTTGCAATTAAAAGATTCTCCAGGCCTCGAAAAATAAAACATAGAGCAAATGAACCCTTTAATTTTTTAAGAGTAACCTTTACCGCATCCTCCGGACTCAAACCGTTTTCAGTTAATTCAATCTCCACTAATTTAGTTATAACCTCGGTATCTGTTTCAGAGTTAAATTTTACCTGCTTAAGGTTTAAACTTTCCTTAAGCTCAGAGTAATTTTCAATTATACCATTGTGCACTAATCCAACATTTTCTGTTAAGTGTGGATGCGCATTTTTTTCCGTCGGTTTGCCGTGAGTAGCCCATCTGGTATGCCCAATTCCTATTGTGCCTGAAATTGGTTTTTCTTTAAGCTGTTTTTTCAGATTCACTAGTTTACCACTGCTCCTACGACGACAGAAAGAATTTGAGTTTGTTGTAACAACGCCCGAGCTATCATATCCTCGATACTCTAACTGCTTTAATCCCTTGATTAACTTCTCTAAAACTTCTGTTTTAGAAACAATACCTATAATTCCACACAATGATCTAACCTGAAAATTATAAAACGTATTTATGTATATCTGATTCAACGACCTTTAGTCTATCTAAATGTCTTGACAGATTAATCTACAAGCATTAAATCACACATATAATAAGAGGATGAATATGTCTAGGAAATGCGAATTAACGGGAAAAGGCGTGCTCAGCGGCAATAATGTGAGCCATGCAAAGAACAGAACGAAAAGAAAGTTTTTGCCAAATCTAAATAATATCTCTTTATCTTCAGATATTCTGGGAAAATCTTTTCAGCTGAGAATTTCTACTTCTGCTCTGAGAACTGTTAACAAGGTGGGTGGCCTAGACCTTTTTCTAGCAAAAGTCAAGCCAGATTCTCTTTCTGAAAATGCGCTAAAAATAAAGAAAGATATAGAAAAATATCAGTTAGAACAAGGCTCATCCTAAAAAGCAGTCGCTACCTCTTGCGGTGACTTATTTGAGTAAAATCTAACTTACAAAACTGTTGTGAATTATGTCAAGCACTGAGAAAATACGTAATTTTTCGATTATAGCGCACATAGATCACGGCAAGTCAACTTTAGCAGATAGATTAATACAACTAACAAATACTGTCTCTAAAAGAGATATGAAAGAACAGATCTTAGACTCTATGGAACTAGAGAGAGAAAGAGGAATAACTATTAAAGCTAATGCTGTTAGGTTAGAATACAATGCAAAAAATGGGGAAACATATATATTAAACTTAATAGATACTCCCGGCCATGTAGATTTCTCCTATGAAGTTTCACGCTCAATGAGAGCTGTAGAAGGGTCGCTATTAGTTGTAGATTCAAGTCAAGGAGTCGAGGCACAAACCCTAGCAAATGTATACTCAGCAATCGAGGCAGATCACGAAATAATCCCTATTTTAAATAAAGTTGACCTTCCAGCCGCTGATTGTGAGAGAGTTTCTAAACAGATCGAAGACGTGATTGGATTAGACACTATCGGTGCATTAAAGATATCTGCTAAAACAGGAATTGGAGTAATTGATGTACTTGAAGCAATTGTCAAAAAATTACCAGCTCCGCAGGGAGAAGGAAATAATCCCTTAAAGGCTCTTCTGATCGATAGTTGGTATGACAGCTATCTTGGGGTAGTGGTGATGGTAAGAATTATTGATGGTACCTTAAAAAAAGGTGACAAAATAATAATGATGCAAAGTGGTGCTAAATATACGGTGGATCAAGTAGGGGTTCTTACACCTAATATTGAAAATGTAAACTTATTAGCGGCCGGAGAGATAGGTGTATTGACTGCTTCAATAAAACAAGTCAGAGATACGAGAGTAGGAGATACAATTACTTTAGAAAAGACCCCATGTGAAGAACCCTTATCTGGTTATGAGCCAACAAAGCCTGTAGTTTTTTGTGGCTTTTTTCCTGTTGATAGCTCAGAATTTGAAAATCTCCGAGACTCAATTGAAAAATTGGCTCTCAATGACTCCTCTTTCACTTTCGAAATTGAGACGTCTCTAGCCCTAGGTTTTGGGTTTCGTTGCGGTTTCTTAGGTTTATTACACTTAGAAGTAATTAGAGACAGAATAGAAAGAGAGTTTAATATTGATTTAATAACAACAGCTCCAAGCGTTATTTATTCTGTGGAGACTATGGATAATAAACTACTCAATATCCATAATCCCGCAGACCTACCTGATGAGTCAAAAATCCTATGTATAAAAGAGCCTAGAATAAAAGCTACAATTCTAGTTCCTGATGACTATTTGGGAGATATTTTGAAACTATGTCAGGAAAGAAGAGGCATACAAAAGGATTTGACTTATGCAGGGACAAGAGCAATGGTAGTATATGACCTTCCCTTAAATGAGGTGGTATTTGACTTTTATGATAAACTTAAATCAGTGAGTAAGGGATACGCTAGTTTTGATTATCAAATTGAAGACTATGTAGCTGATAACTTGGTAAAAATGCAAATATTAGTTAACGATGAGCCTGTGGATGCTCTTTCAATGATGGTTCATAGATCAAAGGCGGAAAATAGAGGTAGGCAATTATGCGAAAAACTTAAAGCTCTTATTCCTCAACACCTTTTCAAAGTACCTATTCAGGCGGCAATAGGAGGACGAATAATAGCTAGAGAGACAATTTCAGCATTAAGAAAAGACGTAACTGCAAAGTGTTATGGTGGTGATATTACTCGGAAAAGAAAGCTTTTAGAAAAACAGAAAGCTGGTAAAAAGAAAATGAGGCAGTTCGGAAAGGTCGACATACCCCAACAGGCATTTATCGATGCTTTAAAAATGTCAGAGTAACTTTTAGCCTGGATGAGGATGAATGTGATAGCTTTTGTTTTTGCAAATATAGATATTACCTGAGTAGCCCGAGGTATAATTATCCTCATACCACTCTACCAACGAAACTGAGTTACCTCCCATCAGCAAAGCTCTATTTTTCAGCTCTTGCAAAACATTCCTATAGTTTTGAGTTTGCCCAAAATTAAGTTTCATAATTTTCGTACAAGAATGGTTGTTTCTCAATGTGATATCTGCATGCATGGATACATTACCTAGACCCTGCGCTGGAATTGAACCAGTGGAAATTTTCCCAGATGCACTGGTTCCGCCAGTATTTGTTACATTAGGTAACTGATAAGGGGTCGCACATGCAACCACAATGATGAATATAAAAAATGCAATAATTCTCATAAAAAAACTCCTTGAATGATTTTAAACGACAGAAGATTAATTTTTTTAATTAATATTTAAAATATTTAAAAAAAATCTATTTCAGCAACATCCACTTTGGCATAATGATCTCGCCCATATGCGACTATTCCAACACTTTTTATTGATGAACTTTTGAATATTTTTCTTAAAAAGCTACTAGATCGTTTAAATTTTTTAAACTCGAGCTCAACAATCGACCATTTTTTTGAGGTAGGAAATTCTAAATTGTAAAATTGCCATGGAAGTAATGTTGAACTGGTTCGAATAAAAATATAATAATTTTCCCCATTTCCCCTTACTTTTAATCTTATCCCCTTTATAGTTTCTTCTAGAGGTTTTATTAGATTATGCCTAATTTGAATAAATCCTCCATTATTCTCTGTTGAGACGTTTCCCTCAATTCTTACGAAATTATCTTTTCCACTATTTCTTAATATCGCCTTACCAGAGGATACACCTCCCATAACACCATCGGAAAAAAAAGACCAAGTTTTGACTCTTTCTGGATCGAAGGTTTCAAATTTTTTCTCAGAGGCCATAGACAAGTTAATATCTAAAGATAGAAAAAAAACAATTCCAACAATTAAAATGAAAAAACTTCTATTTTGTTGCATATTTTAGTATTTCAATTAATTGTTGGTTTGTTTCAACTACAGCTAAAGAGGCTGAGTCAATCTCTTTTAATGCATGCTGATTCTCTTTATTATGCATTACAATCAGAGACTTTCCGTGAGCAACAGCATAACCGGCATCAAAAGCAGCGTTCCATTGCCTATATTTCTCTCCAAACTTCACAACAACAATGTCAGAGTCTTTTATATTTTTTCTTATCCGAATAGCATTCATTCTCGCACCTTTTTGATCATGCCAAAACTTATTATCTTCCTCCCCCAGAATTATAGCACCCATATCGTCTGATAGTGAATGGTCTGTTTCTGGCTCCAAAAAATCTATATTTAGATTGGCTTTATCAGCCATTGATCTTACGTCGATCCTCCAATCGGTGTGAATCTCGCCCGATAAATAAACCTTCCATTTCATTTTTTTTCCTTTCAGTTCTAAAACTCAGATCTTGCAAGCAACTTGATTTAAAGTTAAAAAGTTTTGACAATTTTCAACGTAAGGAAAAATAATGGAAAAAAGAAAACTTGGCAATACCGGAACTGAAGTAGGCTCATTAGGAATAGGGGCGATGTCTTTTTCCGACTTTTACGGACCCACAGATACCGAGGAAAGTCATGCTATATTAAATATGGCACTAAATAATGGTCTGGATCATATAGATACTGCAAAAGTTTATGGAATGGGTTTATCTGAGGAACGGATTGGTAGCTTTCTAAAGGGCTTAAATTCAAATGATCGCGAGTTCTTTAAAATAGCTACAAAAGGAGGTATCGATAGGAAAAACTTTGATGACAAAGGTACTGTTAAATTTGACAACTCTAAAGAGTTTCTAACTCAGGAGCTCAATGCGTCGTTGAAGAGATTAGGTGTTGATTTTGTTGAACTGTATTATGTTCACAGAAGAGAGGAGCAGCGACCGATAGAGGAAGTTACTGAGACATTAGTTGAGTTTATAAAAGCCGGAAAAATTAAACAATTTGGATTCTCTGAGATCTCTCCTACTTCTCTACAACAAGCGTCTAAGATACACCCCGTGGGAGCTGTACAGTCCGAGTATTCATTGAGCACGCGTTACCCTGAACTTGGATTAGTCCAAAGAACCAAAACTCTTGGAACTTCTTTAGTAGCTTTTAGTCCAGTTGGGCGAAGTTTACTTACTGATAAACCTCATTCCCACTCAACAGTGCAAAAAATGGAGTTTTTAAAATCTAATCCAAGATTTGTAGAACCAAACCTATCTCACAACATAGAGACAACTAAAAAATTTCGAGAGTATGCATCTGATTTGGGCTGTAAAGCATCTGGTCTTGCGATAGCTTGGCTGTTGAAAAAAGATAGTCATATTTTACCTATTCCAGGTACCAGATCAATTTCTCATTTAAAAGAGATGATAGATGGCGCTTCTCTGAAACTTACTGATGAACAAATGGACGAGATTGAGAAAATTCTACCTGTCGGATGGGCTTATGGAGACAGATATTCAGTTGGTCAATGGATTGGCCCAGAAAAATATTGTTAGGCTGCAAGAGCTTTAGGAGGGTTTCTGGATCCAAAGAATATTAGCATTATAGCTATCGAAATGTTTATGAGGTTCCATAAAATACCATTTAAGATAGCTAACTGATAAGAATTAGTTAAGTCAAATATTAACCCTGAGACCCATCCTCCAAAAGCCATACCAAAAACCGATGCCATGATTACAATACCAACTCTCTCACCAGCTTCCTGAGGAGGTAAATATTCTCTTACAATAATAGCATAACTTGGAACAATGCCTCCTTGGGATAGTCCAAAAATAAGACTTACTATGTAAAGAGCGTTTACATCCATTGTAGGGTAGTACAAGACTAGGCCAATGCATTGAAGAGATGACCCAAGTAATAGGGTTTTCACGCCTCCTATGAAATCCACCAACACACCAGAAATTAGTCTTGATATCACACCTCCCAATAGCATTAAAGATAGCATTTCTGCTCCAACCTTGGATCCAAAGCCAAGGTCTACGCACATATTTACAATGTGTATTTGAGGCATAGACATTGCTACACAACAACAAATAGCAGCTACACTTAAGATAACCTGTAGGGTTAATGGACTAAAACTCGAACTTACCGCCTGAGTTTTTGCTTGCTCCTCTTGCTCTTTATGAAACTTAGAACTTAGTCGCCTTTTCAAAAAAAATCCGGCAGGTAGTAATAACCCAATACTGGCTATGGATAAAACATAATATGACGCTCTCCAGCCATGATCATCTATTAAACCGCCCAACAAAATTGGGAAAATCGCACCTGATATATAATTTCCGCTGGCCGCTATGGCTACAGCAATTCCTCGAAATTTCTTAAACCATAGAGATATATCTGCCAATAATGGTCCAAAGCTAACCGCCGTACCTACTCCAACAATTAAATGAAAAAAAGTAAAAATAAAAAAGGAATCAAACATTGATGCTCCGGCAAAACCAATAAAATTTAGAACAGAAGCAAATATAATTGCTCGCTTTATTCCAAATCGATCAACAAAACGCCCAAGAAATACATTTCCTAACGCAAAGCCAACCATGGTCAAAATGTATGGAAAAGAAAGAGTTGCTCGACTAACCTGGAACTCATTTTCAATATCTGGCATAATCACCACTATTGCCCACATTCCAGCGTTACCAATTATAGCTATGAATAGTGTTATAATAAGGCGAGCAAAGGAATATATGCTATCCGGCGAGTATTTGTCTTGAAGAACCAATTTTTCCCTATGCTTATATATTTTTCTTTTTCGTACAAAAAATCTTGAAACCTTTTTGATAAATCAATCATGCGAACTTTTCACATATAATAAAATTACCAAAACAATATTATTGGTGATATTATGGAATTCTTCAGTTTTTGGAAGTTTTTTATATAGTGGCGTTGGTCTCTAGAAATATTGACACTTTTGGAATTACAAGTCTAAGTTTTTTTTCTTTAATGCTAGGCTTCAACCAAGTTGTAATGAAAGTAGTGAACACAGGTATACAACCTATATTTTGTGCTGGTCTGAGGTCTCTATTTGCCGCATTCATTGTTTTAATTTGGTTAAACCTATGCAAAAGAAAAATTGGATTCGAGAAGGATCTATTACTTAGCATAATTTGTTATGGACTTATTTTTGGTGGCGAGTTTTTGCTTTTATTTGTGGCTTTGGATTTAACGTCTGTAATTCGAGTGACAATAATTTTCTACTCTATGCCAGTTTGGCTAGCTTTGATGAATCATTTTCTTTTGAAAGATGATAAATTAAATAAAATCAAAATATTTGGGCTATTGGTTGCTCTTTTGGGAGTAGGCATTTCTGTTATCTCGTCAAATCTTTTACCGGGCAATGAGGCCAACTTTTGGGGAGATTTATGTGCGCTTGGCGGAGCAAATGGTTGGGCTCTTTTTGCTTTTTATTCGAAGAATTCAAAAATTAAAGAAAAACCTCCTGATACACTTATGTTTTACGCCTTTCTTGTTTCAGCTCCCATGTTAATAGTTTTTTCTTTTTTGTATGGACCGTTTATACGGCAAATTCAAACAATACATTTGGTGGGGTTTTTGTTTCAGATACTGTTTGCATCCGTTGGTTTTATTTGTTGGCTTTGGCTGCTAAAGAGATACTCTGCAACTACTGTCGCCAGCTTCGCCTTCCTTACACCAATTTTTGGAATTTTTTTTGGTTGGCTCTTTTTGGCAGAGCACCTTTCTATGCAACTCCTAATTGCTGGCACCCTGGTTACCACTGGTATATATTTTGTATCAAAGTCAGAAATAAAAAATTGATACTCTCTAAAATTTATTTACCTTTGAAACTGGGCTTTTTCTTGTTAAGAAATGCATCAAGGCCATGTGGTCCATCATGGGTATCCATGGTACCAACAATGTGTCTTGTTTCCTGATCTAACTGCGCTTCAATAGGATTGGAAAAAGACGACAGTAGCATTCTCTTTACACCACCGAATGCCTTAGAAGGTCCTTTAGCAAA
Source organism: uncultured Alphaproteobacteria bacterium (assembly GCA_902567635.1). Taxonomy (GTDB): domain Bacteria; phylum Pseudomonadota; class Alphaproteobacteria; order Rhodobacterales; family Rhodobacteraceae; genus CACIJG01. The sequence continues at coordinate 16,352 of CACFNV010000014.1, read as the reverse complement.
TTGGGATGCTAGCTCGCCCGCCCTATTCATGAGATTGTCATGTACCGTTACTTCATTAACAAAACCCCATTCTATTGCCTCTTTCGCCGTTAACATTCGGTTTGTCAAAAAGAGCTCTTTAGCTTTTAATAGCCCTATATGCTTGGCTAAGTAGTATGTTGATGAACCGTCTGGTGTCAAACCAGATGCAGTGTAAGCAGAAACAAACTTTGCTTTATCTGAAGCTAAAATATAATCACCGGATAAAGCTAACGAAAAACCGCCGCCCGCAGCGGTTCCATTCACAGCCATAATTACCGGTGCGTCCATATATGCAAATCTTATCAACGCATCATGCAGGTTGGAGGCAACTCTACTTAAATGTTCATCTTTTTTGTTTCCGGGGGGGTTGTTAAACTCTTTTAAATCTCCTCCTGCATTGAACATTTTTCCATTTGCCGTTATAATTAAAGCTCCCAGATTTTTATTTCTTGAACACTGTACTGACACTTCAAATAGCTCTTTAGCCATTTGAGCATTTAACGCGTTTGCCTCATCTGGGCGATTCATTGTTACAATTCCCACTCTTTCATTTATTTCAAAGTTTATAGTCTCAAAATCCATTCTTTTCCTCCCATAGATCATTCAAGATTAGAACTTAAGTCTAAATCTGTAAATAGAGACAATTATTTTATTTAATAATATTTTCGTTCTTGTTAGACTTCATTTTTAGTATTGGAAATTACATGGATTTTATTAGTATTATAAACACATTTACTAAAGCGGTAGAGGATAACAACGGTGCAAAATTAGCCTCACTTTTTACAGAGGATGGTATTTACGATGACTATATTTATGGTCCATTTAAGGGACGAAAAAATATAGAAATAATGATAAAAGATCATTTTTATAGCGATGCAAAAAGCTTTTCATGGGAAATGTATGATCCAGTTTACCAAGGAAATATTGGTTATGCTAGATACCGCTTTTCGTTTACATCAACAATGGATGCCTGCAAAGATTCGAGGGTAGCAGTTCCTGGTATGGCATTTTTTCAATTCCAAAATAATCAAATAAAGTATTATACGGAAACTGTAAACGGCGGTATACCAATGGCTCAGCTAAATCTACCCGCTGAAAAAATTAAGAGAGTCTTTCAAAAATGGTCAGATAGAACTCTTAACCAGGATCCAAATCTGAAGAAAATGTTTTTAGTGGAGAAAAATCAATGACTTCAAGGGCACGTCGTAGTTTTATTTTTACGCCCGGCTTAAAGCCAGAAATGTTTCCAAAAGCTCTAAATTGCGGGGTCGATATGGTTTGCGTGGAACTTGAAGATGGGATAGCACCTAAGGATAAAAAATCTGCTCGAGAAACCGCTATAGAGCTTTTCAAAAATGATGAAGGTCGAGACCAGGTTGAGCGAATTTTAAGGATAAATAGTATCCGAACCAAATTTGGGTTAGAGGACTTGACTGCTGTCCTAAACAGTAGCAAGCCACCTCCTGCTTTAATGATACCAAAAGTGATGGATGCCGAAGAGATGTTAATAATAGATGATCTTTTAACTGAAGCAGAAGTTAAATGTGATCTTCACCCAATAATTGAAACTAACAAGGGACTTGAAAATGTTTTTAAGATTGCGTCTTCCAGTAAACGAATTAAGACGTTATTCTTTGGATTGATAGATATGGCAGCTGAATTAAGATGTAAACTAACTTGGGAAGATCTATTATATGCTCGTTCAAGAGTGGTTCATGCGGCGGCAAGAGAGGGAATTGATGCCATTGATGGGCCATACTTAGACCTTCAAGATCCAGAGGGTTTGGAAAGATATTGTGAGCAAGCTAGAAACTTAGGTTTTACTGGGAAAGGATCTATAAACCCGAAGCAAGTCCCCATTATAAATAAAATTTTTTCTCCTAGCACACAAGAAGTTGAAAAAGCCGAGAGAATATTAAAGATTTTCGATGATGCAGATACTGGGCTTGTGATGGTTGACGGAAAACTTATTGAGAAACCGGTTCTAAGACAAATGCAAAGAACATTAGATATATCCAAAAAACTCAAAATTTAAAAAGTTTATGGGACTCGTTGCGAAAGATCTGGAAAAAACATTTTTGTCACTTGGAATTCCTCTAGCAGACTATGGTCTAGCTGATAAAAGTGGCATTATTTTTAAATCTAGTTTTAGAAATCCTAAAATTTTCAGTAACTCAAAAAAAAAGAAAAATAATATTTTCCGAATGGCTTCAATGAGTAAAATTATTACTGCATTTATAACTCTCAGTATATTAGAAGAGAAAAACATCAGTGTACATGAACCTGTGGTAAAATATTTGCCTGAATTAAAAAATGTAAAATTAGCAAATTTAAAAGATAAGGTTGTTCAGCTTAGCAAAACAAATAACGATATAACTTTTCACCAACTTCTTAATTGCACTTCAGGACACGGCTATGAACATCATCACGAACCAATTTCCCAATTAGTCAAAAAAAAATATTTATCTCCAATGAAAATTGGTGACGACCAGTTTCTAAAAGCTCCTTTGATATCCTTACCTGGGAAAAGCTGGAATTATGGAGTTTCCTATGGATGGTTGGGCAAGGCAATTGAAGCCATTACCAATGAAAGCCTTAACGGAAACCTGAAAAAATATGTTACTCAGCCCTTAGGTCTAAAAAACACAACTTTCGACTTTAACGAAGTTGATGCATCCAAGGTGGCACCAGTTTTCTTTAAAGACAGTTCAAATGAATTTGTTGATATAAGTGATAAAATAAATATAGCCAAAGGTGACTTTCACTATGGTGGTGGAGGTCTTTTGTCTAGCCTAGTAGATTATTTAAAATTCCTAACTTTGTTTTTGGACGAAGAACAAGTAGGCAATATGCGGCCTAAAAAAAAACAAATAATAGACAAGATATTAACAAACCAAATTGGGAAATTAGCTGTTACACCTTTGAAAAGCTTTAACAAGACACTGGTCTTAGATTACAATTTATATCCAAATATTAAAAAAAAATGGGGATATGGGTTGTTACTAAACATCGACCCCCTCAAAGAAAGAAGGTCGCAGGGATCAGGAAGCTGGGCTGGAGTATTGAACACCTACTTTTGGATAGACAAAAGAAAAGGAACCGTTGGAACAATATTAATGCAAAGTTTACCGTGTTACGACGAAAATGCTCTCAAGGCCTTCGAGGAGTTCGAAAAAATAATGTACAAACAAGTCTTTAACAAAACATAATCATGTTTTTAATATTATCAAAGCTAGTATCAATCTTCTTAGTTCCATTAAATCTGTTAGTCATATCTTTTTTTATATTGATGGTAATTTTTTTTTGGATAAAAAAATTAAATTACCGAATACTTATACTTTTCTGTATTTTTTGGTTTATTTTACTATACAAACCGATACCAGAGTTTCTAGTTAAATCTTTAGAAGACAAATATTCATATGAGGAAAGCAAACTAAAGTCTTTACAAGGAGTCATTGTGTTAGGAGGTGGAACAGGCTCTGGAGAAATCGCGGGAGACCGAAATGACTGGAATCTTGGTGAGAGTTCTGAACGTATAATAAAGGCTTTTGAATACATCCAGAATGCTCCTGAGGGTAAAGTAATATTTACAGGGATGTCAGGAAGGCTCAATTTCAGAGGTATATCAGAGGCGGCTATAACAAATCAAATCTTGAGGGCTCTTAAAATTAATGATTCAAACGTATATTTTGAAGATAAATCCAAAAATACATACCAAAACGCGATTTTTTTAAAACCAATACTTGATAAGTCTGACATAAAAAAGTGGGGCATAATTACCTCAGCAACACATATGAATAGAGCAATTTCAACATTTAGAAAGAATTCCACAGAAAAAGAATTTGAGGCTTTACCTGTTGATTTCAAAACAGGTAACTCGTTATACTTGTTTCCAGGGAATATGAGTGAGAGCCTATCATTGTGGCAGATATACATTCACGAAATTTTAGGTTTTTGGACTTATAAGATAACAGGAAGACTATAATGAAAAATTTTCAACTGATATATTGGTCTCAGCCTTTTGGTTATAACCTAGAGATTTTGTCCAGCATTCTTACTACCTCTAGAGTTAATAATAAGAAAAGAAACATCACCGGTGCGCTTATATGCAGAGAAGACATTTTTCTGCAGCTCCTTGAAGGACCCAAAACGGATATAGAAGAAACGTATGGATCCATTAAGCGAGACGATCGACATCTGAATGTACAACAGCTTGTTGACCGTAACATAGACGAGAGATTATTTCCTGCCTGGGCTATGAAGGATGACCCAGTAAAAACTTGGATGTGGAGTAAAGAGGAAGTCGCCAAGGGGATAGTTGGTGAATTGCCTCAAGACGAAATAGTTAAAGTATTTGAAAAATTATCTAAAGAATCAAGTATATTTAAGTTTTAATTTGTAAAGATGCTTAAACCTAAATTACATTCTTTAGGTGTCATTCTCAATTTTTGTCTTGTCCTTTCTATAGTTTCTATTTTACAGCTTTCTCATAATCTAAAGGTTTTGATTGATAAATGTATTGATTTAAAAAGATTTTCTGTACCTATTTACAGCTGCCTGCAAGTTTTTTCTTTAGAAATAATTCAATCTATTGTCTTGATATTTGCATTCTGTATTGTGCTAACAATATTTCTAAGAATAGATACCAATTAAACTAGGAAGTTAAATTTATGCTTGATGTCTTGAACCTAACCATTCCAATGTTTTCTTTGATTGGTATAGGATTAATATTAAAAAAAACAAACTTCATTACCGAAGAAAATGGAAAAATTTTATCGAAATTTGCTTTTTACATTCTTTTACCGCCTCTTATGTTCTCAAGTATTTTAGCAGGAAACGCCAGCAACAGTTTAAGTCTCAACTTTGTAGTTAGATACGAAATAGTAACGATATTCATTTTTTTTATAACTTTTCTTCTTGGTTCCTTATTTAACCTAAGAGTAATGGAAAAAGGTATATTTGGATTAAATGCCGCTTATCCTAACTATGGATATATAGGGGTACCGTTATGTATTTTAGCATTCGGCATCGAAGCAGCTGTCCCTCTGGCATTGATTTTATTGGCTGATACGTTTGTATTATTGAGTACTTTAATTCTTTATTCCATTGCGCAAAATAAGCACACAAATTTGCAACTTTTAGGAAGGGAAATTCTCGCAAGATTCTTTTACAATCCATTAATGCTATCAGTCATTTTCGCTTTCTTCTTTTCCTTCTTAAAAATTGATATTTATACTCCAATTGATACAACAATTAGTTTAATCGCGTCTTCAGCAACGGCAGTTGCATTAATTGCCCTTGGAATCTCTCTCAACATAAAATCAGTAAGCGAGAAGAAAACTATTATATTGCTTATCACGGTGATAAAGCTTATGCTACATCCGATTTTGATATTTTTTATTTTTTTCTACTCAGAAAATATCAATCCCATTTGGGTAAAAACAGCTATCGTTTGCGCATCTCTTCCTGTGGCTGCAAACGTTTTTGTTTTGGCCAGTTATTACAAAACTTTTTCCAATGAGAGTGCTGCTGCCATAACTTTAACAACGATATTCTCAAGCATAACTGTAACAATAACGCTCCTACAAATTCTTTAGAAAACCTAAAGATAGACGGAGGTGAAGGAACAGATGGTTTTTATTGATTTGGCTAAGATGAAGGATGGCAATGTTCACCAAATCGAGGATTTTGATCCAAACGCAGATAATATTTATCTGCTATCCAAAAGTTTTGATGAAAAACCAGTGATTTCTAGAAGTGGCAACAATACTCTAATTAACTACAAAGAAAAAAAAGTTGTTGAGGTGACTGACGTTTAACCTGACTCTATTAAAGCGGAAGATATTCTTCTTACCACTGCCGATTCTTTCTTGGATATCAAGGAGGCTATTCATTTTGACATATTATAAAAACACAAATTCCGAATTTCTATTCACGTAATTCCTCTAACTCAAGCCATCTCATTTCAAAATTTTCTAATTCAGCCTTTGCTTCTTTAAGAGCTTTGGTCATTTCTACAAAAGCATCAGGATCACTATTATAAAAATCTCCGTCAGCTAGCTTTTTATTAAAAGCTTCTATCTCCTTTTCCTTTTTCTGAATTTTTATCGGTAAATTCTTCAATTCAAATTCAAGTTTATAGGTAAGTTTTTTCTTGGGTATAAGTTCAGGTTCTTTTTCCTTATCAGTAAGAGCCTGCTTTTTTGAATTATTATTCTCTGACGCTACTTTCTTTGGAGATCTTTTTTGATTTAGATAATCTGAATAACCACCTACACATTGCTCAACTTTTCCATCACCTTCAAAAGCAAGAATTTTAGTAACGGTCTGATCTAAAAAATCCCTATCATGAGAAACCAATAATAATGTTCCCTCATAATTAATGAGAATTTCTTCCAGCATATCTAGTGTTTCCATATCAAGGTCATTAGTCGGTTCATCAAGAATAAGACACGATTTTGGATTGGCTAAAATCTTAGCGAGTTTCAGTCTATTTTTCTGACCACCTGAGAGTGTACCTACTTTGTCTAGCACAGTACTAGGGTCAAACATAAAATCCTTCAGGTAACCGTAAATGTGTCTTGTCTTGCCTCGGACATCAATATAATCACCACCATTAGGTGCCATGACATCCTTTAATCTGTCATTAGGCCTGAGATCACTTCTGTTTTGATCAAAGTAGGAAAACTCTATTGTCTTCTGAACTTTCACACTTCCTTTATCCGCTTCAAGCTCTTTTAAGATCAATCTTAGAAAGGATGATTTTCCTGAACCATTTTTCCCAATAATTCCTATTCGGTCTCCTCTTTTTATTCGTATATTGAAATTCTCCAATATTTTTATGGTTTGCTCTTCTCTTTCAAATGACTTGTGCGCATTGTAAAACTCACAAATAACCTTTGTGTGATTATCTAAATCTTTAATCGGTTCATATGTAATTTTCTTTGTAGCTCTTCTATATGCTGACTCATCAGCTTTAAGCTGGTCACGCATTTCTCTTACTCTCCCAAGTCGCCTAACATTTCTTTTAACGCGAGCCTTTACCCCTCTAGATGCCCATTCAACTTCAAGAGCAACAATTTGCTTTCTCTTTTGTAACTCTCTTTCTTCTTGCTCAAGTAACATAGTTGACCATTCATCAAAAAATTTAAAACCCTTAGGACTGACCTTGAGGTTGCCTCTATCAAGCCAAAATACTTTGTTTGTTATATTTTCCAAAAATCTTTTATCATGAGAAATACAAAGTATCGCCCCCTGATAATTATTAAGATAACTCTCTAACCAACTTATTGCATCAAGATCAAGATGGTTGGTAGGCTCATCTAGTAAAAGAATATCCGGTTCTTCCACGAAAGCCTTGGCTAGGCCGGCCCGGCGAAGCTGCCCTCCAGACAACATTTTCATTTGCGTCTTAACATCGAGGTCTAGAGCTTCAGCAGCGATATCGACTTTGTATTGATATAACTCCCGATCTTCTCCTTTGATATTACTGAAGATAAAATCAAAAACCGTTTCATTTGCCTCAGGTTGAAAATCTTGTACCAAATAGCCTATGGTCGTTCCAGGGTTTTCCCATTTTTCTCCTTCATCAAGAGACTTATCTCCTATTATGATATTCATTATAGTTGATTTCCCAGCCCCGTTTTTTCCAACAAGAGCTATTCGGCTCCCCTGGTGAATATTTAAAGTCAGGTTTTCAAAGACTGGAATCTCTTTATAACGAACCAAAGCCTCTTTTATCGAAAATATAAGGTGAGAAGACATTAATTTACATCAAAAATTCATCGTATTGGTGGCGCACCGGGGAGGATTCGAACCCCCGACCCCCTGATTCGTAGTCAGGTACTCTATCCAGCTGAGCTACCGGTGCATTTTGTAAGAATTTAAAGAGGAGTTCCTGTATTGTAAATAGAATAAACCTATAAATTTTTATGAATGAATTAATGAAATACCAGATTGACAATAAAGGATAGACCCTTTAAACAATCCATTGAAGGGAATTGACAAATGAAAAGAACGTTCCAGCCCAGTAATCGTGTTAGAAAACGCAGGCATGGATTTAGATTAAGATCCGCAACAAGTAGCGGAAGAAAAATACTAAATAGAAGACGTGCTCGTGGAAGGAAAACTTTGTCAGCATAATATTCTCAGTAGTTGCTAGGAACTACAAGGGGTAATTATGAAAATCCAAACAATTAAAAAACGAAAAGACTTTCTCAAAGGGAATGCTTCGCCATATGCCGCTATGAATTCTGTAATTGTCCAGTATTATAGTAGACTAGATGATACTCCTGATGACACTTCTATAAAGCTTGGGATAACCTGTTCAAAAAAAATTGGTAATGCAGTTTTGAGGAACAGGACCAAGAGGCGTTTAAGAGAAGCAGGAAAAATAGTCTTGGAAAAGATAGGTAAAAGTAATAGAAATTATATTTTAATAGCTAGAAAAGATATAACAATTAAAATAAAATTTTGTGATCTCTGTAATGATATTGAGGATGGAATAAAGAAAATACATTCTCATAAAAAGGAAAATTAATGTTAGTGAAAATATTCTCTATTCCAATTCATGCCTACAGAATAATAATCAGTCCTTTGATTGGAAACAATTGTAGGTTTCAACCAACCTGCTCAGACTACGCTCTGATAGCTCTTAAAAATCACGGGGTTATTAAAGGCTCATTTTTAATAGGAAAGAGACTAATTAAATGTCATCCATTTAGTAAATCGTCTGGATATGATCCAGTTCCAGAGAAAAAATAGTGGATAGCAATAAGGTCAATTATTAAATTGAATAAAATTGATAGTAAACATATATTAGACCCAGAATTCTTGTTAAAAGGCAGAGCAGATGGATGAACAAAATAAAAACCTATTATTAGCAACTTCTCTTAGTTTCTTAGTTCTACTAGGATGGATGCTCTTGTTCCCTCCCGAGCCAATAGAACAAGAAAAGCTCGAAACTACCACAGAACAACAGTCTGCTGATGAACAAGACAGTACGGGATTAAGTACACCCGTCCAAGTTGAACAAAAAGAAACTACTGAAGTTTCTAGCGTCACAGAAAACATTCCAAGAATTCCAATTGAGACAGATCGGGTGTCTGGTTCTCTTTCTCTGAAAGGTGGAAGAATAGATAATCTTAAACTTCTAGATTATTTTGAAACTCAAGACGAAGGTTCAAAAAATATAGAGTTATTCCAAAAAGACAAAAACGACTACTACGCTGTATATGGTTGGTCGGGCAAAAACCAAATAGATGTTCCTAATCCAAACACTGTTTGGAACCTAGCAAAAGGTAAGAAGCTTTCAGTTGGCTCTCCAATTACCCTGCAATGGAAAAATTCTATAGGAGTAATATTTGAAAGAGAAATAACTATAGACGAAAACTTTCTATTCACTGTCAAGCAAAGGGTTTTTAATAAATCTAGCAAAAATATTGAGGTTTCCCCTTACGGTATTTTAGCGAGGCACGGAGCTCCTGAGACAATTGGGTTTTATATACTTCACGAAGGCATTGTTGCTTTAGACGATGAGGAACTCGTCGAATTATCTTATAAAGACCTAACCAAACAAACGTATAACGAACGAGAACGGGCCAAACTCGGACTTTATAATATTGACCAAAATGGATGGATAGGTTTTACAGATAAATACTGGATGTCCACCCTAGTAGGTAGCCCGAATAGTAAATTTAAAATGGCTAGTAAGTATAATGAAGATAGCGATATATATCAGGCAGATATAAGACATCCATTAAAAAATTTAAAGCCTGGTCAAGCTACTGAAATAGAGACTTATCTATTTGCTGGAGCTAAGGAAGTTAATACGATTAAATCATATCAGAAGAATCTAGGTTTCGCAGAGTTTATTGATACTGTCGATTGGGGGTGGTTTTTCTTCCTTACTAAGCCAATCTTCTCCTTATTAGACTATTGTAATAAGTTCGTTGGCAATATGGGATGGGCTATTATCTTGCTTACCCTAGTTATCAAGACTGCGCTACTGCCCCTTGCTTACAAATCATACGTCTCAATGTCAAAACTAAAAAAATTACAACCTGAGATGGAAAAAATAAAAGCTAAGGCGGGCGATGATAGAATGAAACTTCAACAGGAAATGATGGCGCTTTATAAAAAAGAAAAAGTTAACCCTGCAGCAGGTTGTCTTCCCATTTTATTACAAATACCAATTTTCTTCTCTCTCTACAAAGTCCTTTTTGTAACTATAGAGGTTCGACACGCACCATTTTTTGGTTGGATAACTGATCTTTCAGCACCTGACCCAAGCTCAATACTTAATCTATTTGGATTACTTCCTTTTGCTCCACCAGGCCCTGAAAGTTTTTTCGTTATTTTCTCTATAGGAGTTTATCCGATCTTAATGGGTATAACGATGTGGATGCAGCAGAAACTTAACCCTGCACCTACTGATAAAACGCAACAGATGATTTTTGCTTGGATGCCATGGATCTTCATGTTCCTTCTAGGTCAATTTTCTAGCGGCCTTGTTATATATTGGGTGGCTAATAACATAATTACTTTTGCCCAACAGTATTTTATTATGTCGTCACAGGGCATAAAACCTGACATTTTTGGCAATATTGTTAGCTCTTTTAAAAAGGAAGGTACCTCCAAGGAAAATTAGAAAGGGAGAAAGATATTTCCAATTTATCATTATTAAATGACATCTCTTTCTATAAAGGCGTAGTTTCTTCGAAAGGTATTCCAGAAGACAGGGATTCTGAGATTTGTTTTATTGGACGTTCTAATGTTGGCAAATCATCATTGATAAATGCCATATTTCAGCGAAGAAACCTTGCAAGAACATCAAAAACACCAGGTCGTACACAAGAACTTAATTTTTTTACCTTAGGTGAGAAAAGCTTCATCGTAGATTTACCAGGATATGGTTATGCAAAGACTTCAAAAGAAAAGAGATCAAATTGGCAAGAGTTAATAAAGCTATATATATCTGAAAGACGCTCATTAAAGAGAGTATTTACCCTGATTGACAGTAGACACGGGTTAAAAGAGAATGATAGGGAATTTTTTTCTTTTCTAGATACATGCGCTGTTAATTATCAAATAGTGCTTACTAAGACTGATAAAATTAAGGAAACTGATTTTTGGACTTTAAAACAAACGCTTGAAGTGCAAATTGCCCTGCACCCAGCATGCAACCCAGAATTCATAAAAACTTCTGCTACCATAAAAACTGGAATTCCAGATTTAAGAGAGCTTATTTGCAAAATTCTCTAAAGAAATGTAAAAACGTTTAGAAAATTGCATTATAGTTGCATTAGAAATTATCATGGTTGAGAAAAAATTAAAAACTAACTTTGAGCAGACCGCCAAAACGCTAGCAGAAGCTCTTCCCTATTTGCAACGATACGAAGATGCAGTGGTTGTCATAAAATTGGGAGGACATGCCATGACCAGTAAAACGCTTTTAGATAGTTTTGCGAGAGATATCGTTTTAATAAAACATTGTGGAGTCAATCCTATTATTGTGCACGGTGGTGGACCTATGATAAATAGTCTTCTTTCAGATTTAAAAATAGAGAGTAATTTTCTGAATGGAAAAAGAGTTACAGATGACAAAACCATGAAAGTTGTTGAAATGGTTTTGTCAGGAAATGTTAATAAATCAATTGTAGATGCTGTTAACAAGCAAGGCGGGAAAGGTGTGGGCCTATCTGGAAAGGATGCCAATCTAATTGAGTGCGAACAAGAAGATCCCAATCTGGGTTTTGTAGGACAAATTAAGAAGGTGAACCCTGAAGTCATTAGAAATTTCATAGAGAGTGACTTTATACCCATAATTGCTCCTATTGGTTTTGGAGCTAATGGTCAGTCGTTTAATATCAACGGAGACACCGCAGCAGGAGGTTTGGCAGCTAGCTTAAATGCAGACAGATTGCTTCTTTTAACGGATGTAGAAGGGGTAAAGAGTAAAGAAGGGAGCCTAGTTCCACAGCTAAATTCAGATGAGGCAAGAAGACTGATGGATTTAGAGGTAATAATAGGCGGAATGATCCCAAAGGTTAATACTGCACTAGAGGCAATAGAAAATGGGGTTAGGGCTTCTGTAATAATTGATGGAAGAGTAAACCACGCCTGTCTATTAGAGCTCTTCACAGATCATGGTATTGGAACATTATTTAAAAATCACTCATGAAGAAAGTTTCCTCATTGAGAAATAAAACTTTATATCAGTTAAAAAATTATTTAATTGAGTACGGCTTAGAAGTAGTCGGGCATTTCAAATCGGATAATAATGACAAAGCGCTTTTAGGAGTAAGTACTGTCATCCTAATAGGTCCATCAGAGCCTCTTTTTTGGAAGATATTTTGTAAAAGTATTGAGTACTTAGATGGTAAAGAAAATCCCCTAGACAGATGGTCAAAAAGAGTAATAACTAAAATTAGTAAAAAAATAGATGGAAAGGCATTCTTTCCCTTTGGTGAACACGTTTGGCCTTTTTACTCATGGGCAATCAAGTGTGTAGATATCAACTCCTCTCCCGTTAAACTGTTGGTTCATAATAAAAAAGGACTATTTATATCTTTTAGAGGAGCTCTAGGAATCCCAGACATAATCGAAAATGAAAAGATAGAAAATTCTTGCGTTAATTGTCACAAGCCGTGTTTAACTGCATGCCCAGTCAATGCCCTTAATGAAAATGAGTATGATGTAGCTAAATGCAAATCACATATTACATCACATTCTGGGCAGGAGTGTCAGAGCGGATGCATTGTTAGAAAATCTTGCCCTATAGGATCTGATCTCAGGTTGCCCGAGCAGTCCAATTTTCATATGAAATCTTTCGTGAAGGATTTGGTTTAATGACCCAGGATTTGACTAAGGAAAAGCTTAGTTCTTTCAGATTGTGGATTATTAAAGAACGACTCTGGCTCATTTTGTTCGACTATCTGTCCTTCGTCCATGAAAATAACCCTGTCAGCAACCTGCCTAGCAAATCCCATTTCATGGGTAACACATATCATGGTCATACCCTCCTCTGCCAACTGTATCATGGTATCCAAAACTTCTTTTATCATCTCTGGATCAAGAGCTGACGTTACTTCATCAAAGAGCATAATTCTCGGTTTCATACACAAGGATCTTGCTATAGCAACCCTTTGTTGCTGACCCCCAGATAGCTGCCCTGGATACTTGTTAGCCTGCTCAGGTATCTTAACCTTTTCCAACATCTCCATAGCAATCTCTTTAGCTTCTTTTTCTGGTGTTTCTCGAACCCATATAGGAGCCAGAGTACAGTTTTCCAGCGTTGTTAGGTGCGGAAATAAATTGAAATGCTGAAAAACCATACCAACTTCAGATCGAATCTTATCGATATTCTTAAGATCAGTGGTAAGTTCTGTTCCATCTACAACAATACTTCCTTTTTGGTGTTCCTCTAACCTATTAATACACCTTATCAAAGTAGATTTTCCTGATCCTGAAGGCCCACAGACAACAATTCTTTCACCTCTTTTGACTTCCAAATTTATATCTCTCAGTACGTGAAAAGTGCCAAACCATTTATTCATGTCTGAAATACGAATGGCTACCTCATCGGTAATATTCATCTTCGCTTTATCAATTTTTTCTGCACTATTATTTTCTGACATATGGGTTCACCTATTATTTATCTGTTTGTAATTTTCTTTCCAAATATTGCGAATATTGAGACATACCAAAGCAAACTATAAAAAACATTAGACCAATGGCTATATAAAGCTCCCAATAAATACCATTCCATTTTGTATCAGCCCTTATTGTGGACGCTAAGCCAACAGGATCTCTTAAACTTATTATTGAAACCAGAGTTGTATCTTTAAACAACCCAATAAAGGTGTTTACAATACCGGGTATAGAGATCTTTAAGGCCTGAGGCATTATAATTAATCTTTGAGACTGCCAGTATGTTAGCCCTAAAGAAGCAGACGCCTCATGCTGTCCCAAAGGCAATCCCGCTAAGCCCCCTCTTATAACTTCAGCCATATAAGCAGCTGAAAAAAGAGTTACCATTATTACTACTCTAAGCACAATGTCGAAGTTAGTTCCAGGCGGTAAAAAATAATTAAGTAATACCGAAGCCACAAAAAGCAAAGTTATCAAAGGGACCCCGCGAATAAATTCTATAAACCCGACACAAATCATTTTGATTATAGGCAGATTAGATTGTCGACCTAACGCCAGCAATATTCCTATTGGGAAAGATGCTACTATACCTGAAATCCCGACTATAAGCGATAAAGTAAAACCACCCATTCTAAGAGACTCAACAAATGGCAAGCTTATAGGAATAAGGTATGACAAAAACCCCGTTAAAGTAGATGATAGAAAAAGGAAAAATAGTAAAGTAATTACTACAGATAGAGTCAAGTTAACAGATGTTGATCTTATCACTCCTTTACTCAAAACAGTGAAGCTAGCTACTCCTAATAGTACCCCAATATAAATTATAGCTATTGACCAAATGGATCCCCCCCACAAAAGCCAAATAGCTAAACCTGGATAAATAACGGAAAACCAAAAATACCGGAAAAACTTTGGGAATAGTATCGGAATAATCGATAAAATTAAAAATACAAAGGTAAGCGTTGGTCTCCAATATTGATCTGCGGGATATAGCCCAAATAGAAGTTGCTCCCATCTAGCTGCCAACACCGAAAAACATGCCACATTTGGATCTAGATCCATACATTCTCTAAGGGACTTTGCATTCCAATGTCCCCCCCATGCCCATGGAATGAAATCTATAAGACAAATAAAAATAAAATATAATGAAAATAGCGTTAGAAATGAGTTAAACCATGAAGAAAATAAATTCTGTCGGATCCAACCTATTACGCCTACCTCTATTAAAGGAGGAGGTGAAGGAGGTATTGATTTCTCTCTAACGTATGCGTAGTTTTTCATCTATCTTACCACTATCTGAAATGAACGGTTAAACCAATTTATAATAGAAGAAATGAACAATGAAACAGACAAGTAAAATCCCATGAGAAGAAGCATAGACTCTAACTCTCTGCCGGTTTGATTTAGGGTAATTCCACCCAATGTTCCCCGGACGTCCATATACCCTACCGCTATTGCTAGAGATGAATTTTTTGTCAAGTTTAAGTAATTTGAAATTAGAGGAGGTACGATAACTCTAAGCGCCTGCGGTAAAATAATTAAACTCATAATCTTATTCGGCTTCATTCCCAAAGAAGCTGCTGCCTCTGTCTGCCCTTTTGAAATAGCTAATATACCTGATCTAACAATCTCTGCGATAAATGCCGATGTATAAAAAGCTAAAGCTAGAGTTAGCGCTATAAAAGAATTTCTTAGATGGATACCCTCTTTAAAATTAAATCCCTTTAAATAAGGATAATTAAGATCGACTGGCTTCCCAAGAATAAAGTAAAATAATACTGTTGGGACAATAAGTATTCCTATGCTTATCCAAAAACTTGGTAAACTCTTACCAGTATTTTTCTTTAGTTCCTTTGCGTATCTTGTAAAAAATATCACAGCTAAAACTGAAACCAGAAATATTATTATTAAAAAAGTAGACCCCTGCCCCCATACTGGCGCGGGTAAATATGTCCCCCTATTTGTTATCGCGATACTATCAAATAAAAACATGGTTGCTTCTGGATTTGCTCCCTTAAATGCCTTCGGAGCTGGTGTAAATTCGGTCAAAAGAGCGAAGACCATTACAATCCATAGAAGTACTGGTACGTTTCTAAAACCTTCAATATAAACAGACATTAATTTCGCAATTATCCAATTTTTGGATAACCTCAATATACCAACGAATACACCAACGATAGTTGCAATAATACAGCCTACAAATGCGCATAGTAGCGTGTTGAGTATCCCAACAAAAGCAGCCATAGCATGTGTGCTATCATTAGTATAGGGTATTAGCCTTTGATTTATGTCATATCCCGCTCGCATTCCAAGAAATGCAAAGCTAACGTCCTTACCAAGTAAAGCTAAATTCTTCAGAGTATTGTCAACCAGCCAAAAGAAAACAGCAACAAATATTATAAATGTTATTACCTGAAGGGAGGTACCCCTATAACGGGTATCGCTCAACAACATTCCTAATCTAAACTTTTCTGATGGAAGATTAGCTGAGCTCATTTTTTTTTCCTAATCGCTTGCCTTGCCTCAAATAAAAAGGGGCACACCTATTATGGTGTGCCCCTTTTTCTTACAAAAATATCATCTGAATGGAGGAGAATATAGAATTCCACCTTTAGTCCAAGAAGCGTTTACACCTCTCTCAATGTTAATTCCTCCTGTTGCTCCAAGATTATTTTCAAATA
>CACFNV010000013.1 GCA_902567635.1 uncultured Alphaproteobacteria bacterium | reverse complement strand
TATTGATGAAATGCCAATGCGATTGAATGAAATAGAAAATAAAATATCAACCTGTAAAAAGGTCGAAGGGTTTGAATAAAATATATTTAGCTTATGGTTCTAATTTGAACCACAATCAAATGATTGAAAGATGTCCCCAATCTAACTATATGGGCGCATCTCTTTTGAAAGGTTGGACTCTTTTATTTAAAGGCGCGGCTACAATTAGAGAAAATGAAAAATCTGTTGTACCTGTAGGATTATTTGAGATTACCAAAGAATGCGAGGATTCCCTTGATGTTTTTGAAGATTTTCCGAGGTTATACGATAAGAAAGTTGTCGAAATTGAGTTTAATGGCAGAAAATTAAAGGCAATGACTTATGTTATGTGTGCTGATTATGGTACTGGACCGCCCTCCGGAAAATATTACAATGTAATTTATAAAGGATATATCGACTGCAACTTAAACACTCAATATCTAGAAGAAGCCAAAAATTATGCTAAAAATAACGACTCAGGTAATAGTTTTATAAGCCTTCGTTGGCGAGGAGAGCAAAGTTGAAAAGTATTTTAAGAGAGCTTCAAGTAGATCCGAATGAAATTGAGTATTTGGGTAAAAACCTTCAGCGACCAGAATGTATTTTGGCACAGAGGGATGGAACTTTATGGAGTGCTGATGCAAGGGGTGGAGTGGTAAGACTGGACCCAGATGGGTCACAAACATTAATCGCACAACAGCAAAGTCATGCTTTTGAAAACAGAAAGAATGACCATGAGAAATTTGTAACTGGGACTTTGCCCAATGGTCTGGCCTTTGCTAAGAATGGAGACATTTTAATAGCTAACTTCGGTACAGACAGGTTAGAGTTGATGAAACAGACTGGTGAGACTGAAGTACTCTATGACAGTCTTAACGGCAAGCCTATAGGGAAAGTTAATTTTGTTATCAGAGATAGTAAAGATCGTATTTGGATAACAGTTTCGACACTTCTTCCAAATTGGATGGAGTCTGCTAGCTCCATAAAAAGAGATGGTTTTGTTGCTTTAGCTGATGAAAAGGGCCTTAGAATAGTAGCAGACGGTTTTGCTTTTACTAATGAGATAAGGTTGGATGAGAAAGAGGAATGGCTTTATATAGTTGAGACGACTGGTATGAAAATAACGCGTATGCGTGTTTTGGATAATGGTGATCTTGTAGATCGAGAAACTTATGGCCCAGAAAATCATGGTGCGTTTATTGATGGAATCGCTTTTGACTCTAAGGGAAATCTTTGGGGCACACACATAATGACAGATCATATTTTCGCTATTTTGCCTGATGGTGACTTGACAATTATTTTAGATGACGACAACAATTCCATTCCAGGTAAAAACCTGTTGGAAGCCTTCAAAGAGGGAAAAGCAACTCCTGAGTTAATGATGGAATGTGGCGGTAAAATTGCACCTTGGATGGCAAGCATAACATTCGGAGGAAGAGACCTTCAAACTGTTTATATAGGAAGTTTAAGAGGAACGAATATACCTTTCTTTAGGTCTCCAATTAGTGGGTTACCTCTAATACATTGGTAAATAATAAAAGAGGAAAAAATATGGAGATAAATGGTGGATGTTTATGCGGTAATATTAAGTATGTCGCTGATGTAGATCCTGACACTGCTACAATTTGTCATTGTGAAGATTGCCAAGTTAATTCAGGAAGTGCTTTTGGTTACGTTATAGGAGTGAGAAATAATAACTTTAATCTAGAAAAAGGAAAACTGAGTTTTTTTATAAAAACAGCTGAAAGTGGCTCAAAACGAGAACTAGGCTTTTGTGGAATTTGTGGTACAAGGATCTATGCAAGGCCTGTAATGAACGAAACAGGATTTTTTGGATTGCGTTTAGGAACAGTGTCTCAGAGAAATCAGTTTACACCAAAAAGGCAAATTTGGAAAAGATCAGCGCTTAATTGGACATCAGTATTAGAAACTAATCTTGATTTAGATAAACAATAAAATTAGATTTATAATCTTTCAAAAGAAGCCGGCGATTTTCATCGCCGACCCTTTTAGAAAAATTATTTAATCCTCTTCGGGAAGAACTAAGTTCAATATTACTGCCACTAACGCCGTAGGCGCAACTGCAGAGGTAGCTAAAACTTTTACTACCCCCGGTAGATACTGAACTGCTGTTGGGACTAGATTAAGACCAAGTCCTATAGCAAGTGAAACAGCAATTATTACCATATTTCTTCTATTGAGTTTAACGTCACTCAGTACGTTTAGCCCAGCGGCCGCAACCATACCAAACATAACGATCACGCCACCGCCTAGTACAGGTAAGGGCATTGAAGCAATAACAGCACCTATTTTTGGAATTAAACCGCAAACAACCAACACGATTGCACCTATAGTGACTACATGACGAGACATAACGCCTGTCATTCCAACTATACCAACATTTTGACTAAATGAGGTATTGGGTAATCCGCCAAAGAAACCAGCCACGGCGCTGCCTAATCCGTCCGCGTAAGTTGCACCAGATATCTCTTCGTCAGTTGCTTCTCTTCCAGCTCCGGCTTTTGTAGTTGCTGAAGTATCCCCAACAGTTTCTATAGCTGAAACAATGCAAACTAAGGTAACAGCAATTACAGCCCCCAGACTAAACTCAAAGCCATAAGGGAGTGGGGTTAAGCCAGAAAACCAGCTAGCTTTAGCAACAGCAGTAAATTTTACCATTCCTTGTGCATAAGCTACAATATAACCAGCTACAATACCGATAAGAACTGCCGCATTCGATATTAATCCCTTTCCAAAAAACTTACATAATAGTGCGACAATAACAACAACGCCTGCAACACTCCAATGCATTAGGGAACCAAAACTTTCGGCTTCCATTTGAAATTTTGCTGCGCCTCCTGCTGCGTACTTTATTGCCACGGGGATTAAGTATAAGCCGATAGCCAATATGACTAAACCTGTTACCAAAGGAGGGAAAAGCCATCTAATGTCTTTGATTATCGCACCAAGTAAAAAATGAATTATGCCTCCAATGATGCAGGCAGTTAAAGCTACTGATAAGCCCTGGGTTGCCGCTAAACCCGCTAAAACTCCAACGAAGGCAAAACTTGTTCCCTGCATAATTGGTAGTCTCGCACCTATAGGGCCAATGCCTACAGTCTGAAAAAGTGTCGCGACCCCAGCAAATAGCATTGCCATTTGGATAAGATAAACCATGTCGTCTCCGCCGAAAGCTAAACCCGCTGCACCTGCCACAATCACCGAGGGAGTTACATTGGAAGCAAACATCGCAAGAACGTGTTGTAATCCAAGAGCTGTAGCTTCTCCCATAGGTGGTGTATTATTTGGATCCGAGTAAGGACCACTTATATTATTATTACTCATCAATTTCTCCTTATGTTGTTGTTGATAGAGTATCTGGCACAAGATATGCTATTTTTTTTGTCTAGGCAAATAATTAAAACCCGTGAAATTTTTAACTAGTGTTACTGTTGTAAAGTTCCTACACTGTTGAATAACTACAGGATTAAATAATTTCAAAAACAAAGAGATCTTTTGATTACCGCTTCAGATAAATTTTTATTTCAATGTAAAGCTATAAGTAAAAGCTTTCCCGGTGTTAAAGCAAATGAAGACATCTCATTATCAGTAGAAAAATCCCAAATTCATGCTCTTTTAGGAGAAAACGGTGCTGGGAAATCAACTCTGGTAAAGATTTTTTATGGTCTTTTGCAACCGGATAAGGGGGAAATGCTTTTAGAAGACTTTCAATATCAGCCTAAAAACCCAAAAAATGCACGAAGTTCAGGTATAGGTATGGTATTTCAGCATTTTTCTCTATTCGAGCCACTAACAGTTTTAGAAAATGTTTTGCTGGGTTTGGACCTTCAAGTAAATAAGACTGAAGTGGAACAAAATGTAAGCAAATTATCTGAAGTTTACGGGTTAGAAATTAAGCTATCATCTTTTATAGGAGACCTATCCGCTGGAGAGAGACAAAGGGTGGAGATCATAAGAGCCTTATTACAAGAGCCTAAGCTTTTAATTATGGATGAACCTACATCGGTTCTGACTCCTTTTGAGGCAGAGAACCTATTTTCAACATTGAGAAAATTGTCAGATAATGGCACTTCAATCTTGTATATCTCTCATAAACTTCAAGAAATAGCAGAACTCTGTGATACGGCTACTGTTTTGAGAAAAGGTGAGGTAATTGGTGAATACGATCCTAAATTGATGTCGCCTAAGGAATTAGGAGAGATAATGGTTGGTCAACCATTGACTACACCAAATCGACCTGAAACGGAGAAAAGAAAAGAGAAATTGTTTTCCTTTAGTGCTGAAAAGGTTGAGTCTGAAACTCAATTCGGTGTGACTTTGAAAAACATAGACTTTGAAGTAAGCACCTCTGAAATTTTGGGTATAGGTGGTGTTGCAGGCAATGGACAAGATGAGTTAATGCAATTGTTGATTGGTGAAAGAATTCAAAATGGTGTTTTTATTCACTTTAAAAATAACGACATCAGTCAACTTAACCCTAGAAAAAGAAGAGGGTTAGGTATTGCATTTGGACCGGAGGAGCGTTTGGGTCATGCAGCTGTTTCTCAGCTATCATTACTAGAAAATAGTCTTGTAACGGATCCTAAAAATAAATTTACTGATTATTCAGGTTTTATAAAATTTGAAACTCTTCATGACTATACGAAAGGAGTGATTGAGAAATTTAATGTAAAGACAACCGGGGTAAAGGCCGTTGCAGGATCTTTGTCTGGGGGAAATCTTCAAAAATTTGTGGTAGGTAGAGAAATAGAACAAAGGCCTATTCTGTTCATAGTTAATCAACCAACTTGGGGTGTGGACGCCTTATCAGCAACAAATATACGAGAGTCATTAGTTGCACTCGCAAACAAGGGTGCTGGTATAATCTTAATTAGTCAGGATTTAGATGAACTTTTAGAAATTTCGAACAAAGTGGCATTCCTGTCAGAAGGAACGCTTTCCAAGCCGATAGATACGGAAGAAGCTGTAATTAGTGAGATTGGAGCGATAATGGGTGGCTTAACTGAAAAGGAGGCCATCTAATGTTTAAATTAGAACCCAGAGTTGAGTTTTCTCCCATGATTTCTTTTTTAGGGCCTCTTTTCTCAATAGCTCTAACTATGATTTTTGGAGGAATATTGTTTTTCTTCTTGGGTGTTGATCCTGTAGCAGCAATTAAGATGATTTTTTGGGATCCGTTGATGAGTGAAACTTTTGCTGAATATTCAAGGCCACAAATTTTAATTAAGGCTGCTCCCCTTATTTTAATTGCTCTAGGGCTGTCTCTAGGCTTCAAGGCTAATATATGGAATATCGGGGCGGAGGGTCAATATATAATGGGTGCAATTTTTGGAGCCACTTTTGCTCTTTCTCTTTATCCTTCAGAAAGTGTTTTTATTTTTCCAGCAATGATCATTGCTGGGATTATAGGGGGCAGCATTTGGGCAATGATACCTGCAATGCTAAAAGTGAAATTTAAAGTTAATGAAATATTGGTCTCCCTAATGCTCGTATATGTTGCTGAACAAATTTTGGCTTTGGCTTCTCTTGGCTTTTTAAGAAACCCAGATGGAGCTGGATTTCCTGGCTCTAGAAATCTTAATGATTATCCTTCAGCATCTAACTTGGAATTAATCAATGGCACAGGGATTCATCTTGGAGTTCTGATATCACTATTAATGGTTATTTTTTTCTACATTCTTTTGTTTCGACACAGTCTGGGTTTTAAAATTAAACTTATAGGTCATTCTCCAAAAGCTTATGCATTTTCGGGAGATAGCCCAAACAAGATGGTTGTTATTTGTCTGCTAGTTTCAGGAGGACTCGCAGGTTTAGCAGGTTTGTTTGAAGTAGCGGGACCAGCCGGACAGATAACAATCGATTTTAATGTTGGATATGGTTTCACAGCTATTATTGTAGCATTCTTAGGACGTTTGAACCCTGTAGGAATATTTTTAGCTGGTATTATTATGGCTCTAACATATGTTGGAGGTGAACTTACTCAATTCATGCTTAATCTTCCTGCAGCCGCTATACAGGTTTTTCAGGGAATGCTATTATTTTTTCTATTGTCTTTCGATCTTTTTGTAAATTATAAGCTAAAATTTTTGAAGGATTAGAACATGGATTTTTCAGAAATCAATATCCCTATATTAATCGCTAGCTTAATAGTTACTGCCACACCTTTAATATTGGCAGCATTAGGTGAATTAATTGCAGAGAAATCGGGTGTTTTGAACCTTGGTGTTGAAGGTATGATGATTATTGGGGCGGTTTCAGGATTTATTATAGGAGTTGAGACTGGCTCCGCATTACTAGGTATTATTGGTTCCGCAGTTGGAGGAGCTTTATTATCTTTTCTTTTTGCATTCATAGTACTGGTAATGAAAGCTAATCAAGTTGCTTCTGGTTTAGCTTTAACAATATTTGGCTTAGGGATAGCTGCCTTGCTTGGTCATCCCTATACTGGAATTGCACCTCCACAGTTTCAATCTTTCTCTCTACCCGTTCTTGAAGATATACCCATTATTGGAGTAATGTTTTTTCAACATGATTTTGTGGTTTATTTTTCTATATTAGCTTCAATAGCTACTTGGTATTTTCTTAAATACTCAAGAAGAGGTCTGGTTTTGAGGTCAATAGGCGAGAACCATGATGTTGCTCATTCGCTAGGGTATAAAGTAATAGCAACTCGCTTTGGATCAATTCTCTTTGGAGGTGCACTTGCAGGATTAGGAGGAGGGTATTTGTCGCTAGTAAGAGTTCCTCAATGGACTGAAGGTATGACAGCAGGTGCAGGTTGGATAGCATTAGCGCTTGTTGTGTTTTCAGGGTGGCATCCTTTTAGGTTGATTTTGGGCGCATATATATTCGGAGGTATAACTATTTTACAACTTAATCTTCAAGCAATAGGAGTGAATATCAATATAGCGATACTCTCTATGGCACCTTATCTTGCAACTATTATAGCTTTAGTGATAATATCAGTGAGTCGAATACAGGGAAATAAAGGAGCTCCAGGAAGTCTAGGTGTTTCTTTTGTAAAAGTAACGTGAGTTTTTTAACATAGGGAGGAGAAATGAGAAATTTATTTAAATTAATTGCTATAGTTCCACTACTAGTATTTGCTAATATTGGATATACAGCAGATATGAAGGTGGGCTTTATCTATATTGGCCCTCCGGGTGATCATGGATGGAATTATCAACATGATGTTGGTAGAAAAGCTGTTGACAAAGCTTTTGGTGACAAAGTTGAGACGGTTTTTCAAGAAAATGTACCGGAAAGTGCTGATGCAGAGCGTGTTATGACGCAAATGGCTTTGTCTGGCGCAGATATGATTTTTGCAACGTCATTTGGTTATATGGATCCAGTTCTTAATGTTGCTAAGAAATTTCCAAAGGTGAAATTTGAACATGCGACAGGTTACAAGACGGCGGATAATGTTTCAACATACAGTGCAAGATTTTATGAAGGAAGGTCTGTTATAGGCCATGTTGCCGGTAAAATGACAAAGTCAAATAAAATCGGTTATGTTGCCTCATTTCCAATTCCGGAAGTGGTAAGGGGAATAAATTCCGCATACTTGGCAGCAAAAAAGGCCAATCCAAATGTTGAATTCAAAGTTATTTGGATTTTTACTTGGTATGATCCAGCTAAAGAAGCCGATGCAGCCAAGACATTAATATCTCAAGGAGCCGATGTTATTATGCAGCATGTTGACAGTTCAGCTATTATGACAGTTGCTGAAGAAGCTGGTGTATATGCATTTGGTCAAGCCTCTGATATGAGTGAATTTGGTCCTAATGCACATCTCACGGCTATAATAAACGGTTGGGGTCCTTATTACGTCAAGCGTGTGAAGCAGGCTATGAACGGTACATGGAAAGGTGGAGAGCAGACCTTTGATGGTATTAAATCTGGTATGGTTGTTATAGGAGATATGTCAGACAAAATTCCGGATGATGTAAAAAAAGAAGCAATGGCAATTGCTGATGGCATTGCATCAGGCAGCATGCACTCATTTACAGGGCCGGTTAATAAACAAGATGGATCACCTTGGTTAAAAGCTGGCGAAACAGCTGATATGGGAACGCTTTTAGGAATGAACTTTTACGTTGAAGGCATTGAAGGAGATATCCCTAAATAGTATTAACTTAAATAATAGAAAAGGCCCTCTTAGAGGGCCTTTTTTTTGGAAAATTTTTTGGATCTAAATATGAATATTCTTAAAGGAAGAATTTTTAGCTTTTTAAAAAGACCTGAAGACATTTCTGACCTAGAATCCTTTTTGTACATTGAGGACGGAGGGATATTATTTGATGAAATTGGAATAATTAAAGAGGTGGATGAATACAGTGCTTTAAGAAGTAGGCACCCAAACTCACCAATAAGTGATTTTGGCTCTAATTTGATTTGTCCCGGTTTCATTGATGTACATAATCATTTTCCGCAAACGCAAGTTATAGCCTCTTATGGGGCTCAACTTTTAGATTGGTTAAATAAATATACGTTTCCTAATGAAAGTTTGTTTATCGATGAAAATCATTGCAAAAAAGAAGCAAAGGTCTTTCTTGATTTGCTTATTTCAAATGGCATTACAAGTTCAGTATCATTCGGGTCTGTTCATCCTATATCGGTTGAAACATTATTTGCTGAAGCAAAAAAAAGAAATATGAACTTAATAGCTGGTAACGTGCTTATGGATAGAAATGCTCCAAAAGACGTTTTAATACCTCCAAAAGAAAGTTATGAAAAAAGTAAAAAAATCATTGAAAAGTGGCATGGAAATGGAAGATGTAAATACGCTGTTACTCCAAGATTCGCTATAACATCAACTCCAGAATTAATGGAAGTATCTCAAAGCTTATTTGATGAAAATAAAAGTTGTTATTTACAGACACATTTATCAGAGAATCTAGATGAGATAAAAACTACTTTAAGACTTTATCCTGATAACAAGAACTATCTATCAATTTATGACAAATATAAGCTTCTTTCTGATAAAACACTTCTTGCCCATTCAATTCATCTTGAGACAGATGAAATAGAAAAAATCAAAGATACAAATTCAGTAGCCGTCCATTGCCCAACATCTAACTTATTTCTTGGAAGTGGTCTCTTTAAGTTTGAAGAGCTAAGTAGAAACAATATAAAGACAGCAATTTCCACTGATGTAGGGGGTGGAACTTCTTTTTCGATGTTGAGAACTTTAGATGAGGCTTACAAGGTACAACAGCTTCAGGGTTTTAGCTTAAATCCTTTGGAGTCCTTTTACTGGGCGACTTTAGGGAATGCTAGAGCACTAGGTTTAGATAATGAAATTGGAATCTTAAAGCCAGGCTGTGTTGCAGATTTGATAATTTTGAACAGTAGTTCAACCAAAATTATGTCTCACAGAATGGAGAAATGCAAAACGATACAAGAGGAACTATTTATATTGCAGACTTTGGGTGATGAAAGGGCTATTGAGGGAGTTTTTATCGCCGGGGAAAATGTAAAGGCTGCCTAAGTTATTTTATCTAGTCTAATTTTCGCGATTTTATGAATTTCGTCTATAGCTGTTTGAAATTCTTGATCGTATTTATTTTCCAACCGCTCCATCATATTTTTGAAAATGTCATTCTTGTTTAGGCCACCTACCGCAATTATAAAAGGGAAGTTAAATTTCCTCACATAATTATCATTTAATGATTTTAAGTTTTCAAATTCATCTTCGTTTAGTCTATCTAGACCAGCGCCTTTTTGCTCTACTTGAGAATGCTTTGTGAGGCGTGAAGTATCCTGTTTTCTTATGCCTAGTTCAGGATGTTCTAATATGAGTTGTAATTTCGCTTTGTATTCCATTTCATCAACAAGATTCCTCATTGATATAAAAACTTCTTCCGCATCCTGATATTTCTCTAAACCTCTTTGATAAATTTCCTCTGCTATGAAAGCAGAATTTTCATAAAGAGGTCCAAATAATTCAATAAATTTATTTCTTTCTAAACCTGCAATTTTCATTGTTCTTTAAACTATTTAGTTTTACCAAATTTTTATATATAGTTACCATGAAAATAATTATATTAAAGAGCTTATATAAATGGCCGGCCTAACAACCCATGTTCTAGATCTAACTTCAGGGAAACCTGCTGAAGGGCTAAATGTCAGCCTTTTTGAAAAGGACTCTCAAAATGCAAAAAATTTATTAGGAAATTTTGTGACCAACTCAGATGGGAGAATCTCTAAACCTCTATTAAATGAAAAAGAAATAAAGGCTGGTTGGTACGAGCTTATATTTTTTGCTGGCGAATACTTGAAGGCTTTTCATAAAATGAAAGAAGAGGATTTATTTTTAGATAATATTCCAATTCTCTTTCAAATCACAAATATAGAACAACATTATCACGTCCCACTTCTGTTATCCAAATACGGATATAGTACCTATAGAGGTAGCTAGAAATGGGCTTGAGTTTGTTGGATTGGGTTGAATTTATGGTCAGATGGTTTCATGTGATTGCGGGGATAGCCTGGATCGGATCAAGTTTTTATTTTATTGCTTTAGATTTAAGCTTAAGGAAATCATCTTCACTGCCAGATCAGGCTTATGGAGAAGCCTGGCAAGTCCATGGGGGTGGCTTTTACAATCTGGTTAAATATCTAGTTGCACCGGATCGTCTGCCAAATCATCTTACTTGGTTCAAGTGGGAGGCTTATGCTACATGGATATCAGGGGCTGCTCTATTTATATTAATCTATTATTTGGGTGCGGAGTTGTACCTAATAGACTATGAGAAAATGGAGTTAACACCTCCAGTAGCTATATTGATTTCAATTTTAGGTATTATTGTTGGATGGGTTGCTTACGATATCGCCTGTAAATCCCCTCTGGGTAAATCAAATTTTATATTATCAATTTTTTTGCTTTTCTTTTTCACATTATTGTCCTGGGCTTCATATCAGATGCTTAGCCCTAGGGGTGCTTTCATGCAAATAGGGGTTACTCTGGGTACAATAATGGTAGCTAATGTTTTAATGATAATAATACCAGGGCAAAAGAAGGTTGTAGCCCAACTTATAGCTAAAGAAACTCCAAATCCTGATTTTGGAATAAAGGCTAAACAAAGATCTCTCCATAATAATTATCTTACACTCCCTGTAATTTTTGTTATGATAGGGAACCACTACCCTACAGCATACGCTACTTCTTTTTCTTGGCTTATAATTAGTTTAATTATTATAGTAGGAGCCTTGATAAGGCATTTTTTTAATGAAAGGCATGCTGGGAAAAAATCACCGACTTGGGTTATTGTACCTATAGTTTTGTTGACATTAATGTCTTTTGCGCTTTCTGAAGTAGACAGACCGAAGGAAGATACATTTTCTCCCAAAAAAATAAGCATGATAGAAAGTGAATTTCCAGATGATTTAAAAGAAACTGTTATGGAAATAACCGCATACAAATGTTCTACATGTCACGTAAAGAATCCTTCATGGGAGGGTATGGTGAAACCTCCTAAAGGAGTATATTTCCACGAATTTAAAGACTTAGTAAATAATTATAGAGATATATATAAACAAGTAGCAGCTTCCCATGCTATGCCACCAGGAAACATCACTTTTCTAGAAGAGGAAGAACGTCTAGTCTATGCAAAATTTTATTACAAAGTGCAAGAAATCTTAGAGGAAAGGAACTGACAATTAATATGGAAAAACGTCTAAGAGATCTTGAGGGTTATGGTGGAAAGTTGCCAGATATTACTTGGCCTGGTGGTCGAAAGCTTGCTGTTCAATTTGTGTTGAATTTAGAAGAAGGCGGCGAGAACTCAGTAATTTATGGTGATGAACATTCCGAAACATTTCTTTCTGAAATCATAGGAGCAGAACCCTTTTATGGGAAACGCCATATGTCAATTGAAAGCTTATATGAGTATGGAACTAGAGCAGGAGTTTGGCGAATATTGCAATTGTTTAGAGATAGAGAAATTCCGTTGACAGTTTTTGCCGTTTCACAGGCACTTCAGGAAAACCCAAAGGTTGTGGAGCAAATTTTAAAAGACAATCATGAGATTTGTTCACATGGTCTTAGATGGATAAATTACAGAGATATTCCTAGAGATGTAGAAAAAGAACACATGGAGAAAGCTATAGAGATTCAGAAAAACCTGTGTGGGTCGAGACCGTTAGGATGGTATACTGGTAGAACTTCAGAAAACACAAGAGATCTCGTTTGCGAAGAGGGTGGTTTTGTTTATGATTCTGATGATTACAGTGATGACCTTCCTTTTTGGTCAAAAGTAACACCAAAACCTCACCTAATAATACCTTATACTTTAGATACTAATGATATGCGGTTCTTGACAAACCAGGGCTTCAATAATGGCAATCAGTTTTTTAATTATTTAAAAGATACTTTCGACTGTCTTTATCAGGAAAGATTTTCGGGTCCCAAAATGATGTCGATAGGGCTTCATTGTAGAATTATTGGAAAGCCGGGCAGGTTTGGATCTCTTAAGAAATTTTTGGATTATACTAGAGAGTTTAGTGATGTGTGGTTTGCGAGTCGCATAAGTATCGCAAATTATTGGAGAAAGGTTTTGCCATATGAAGAATGAAGATAATTTGATTTTTGCCAATAAAGTAAACTTGGCTTCCCCAAAGGCAGGCGCAAAAATAGTTGACGTATCAGACGAATTTTTTGCAAAAGCTGACAGAATGTTAAGTGATAAAGATCCCATTTTTGTAGTTGATAAATATGATAACAATGGCAAGTGGATGGACGGCTGGGAAAGCAGAAGAAAACGCGTAGAGGGTAATGATTGGGTTGTAATCCAATTAGGAGGAAATTGTTCTATCGACGACATAATTGTTGATACCAGTCACTTCACAGGAAACTACCCCCCTTATGCTTCTTTAGATTATTCTTGTAATACCTCTTATAAAGAAGGAGAAATGAACTGGTGTCCATTAGTCGAAAAACAAGAACTTAAAGGGGATTTTGTTAATGAATTTTCAGCTTTGAAAAACGACATAGTAAATTTTGTGAGGTTGAATATTTTTCCAGACGGCGGCGTTGCAAGATTAAGATTACTAGGAGATTTAACCCCCCGGAATTTAGAGAATGGAAAAGAAGTGGAATTGTCTTCGTTGCTCAATGGAGGAAAAATAATAGGCTACAACAATGCTCACTATGGAGATGTTAATGCTTTGTTATCTCAAGGACGAGGAAAGACTATGGGAGATGGATGGGAGACAAGAAGGAGAAGGGTTCCAGGTCATGATTATATCATAATAGAATTGGGAACCCCAGGATTTATCTCAAAAATAGAAATTGATACTTGTCATTTTAAAGGTAACTATCCTGACAGAGCTTCAATTCAAACCATAAATTTGCAATCAGATAATAAAAATCAGAATAGGTTTGACCTATCAGAATCCTGGGAATTCATACTTGAAGAGAAGAAATGTTCTGCAGACAATATCCATACGTTTGGTAACGACAGTTTGATGCATCAGAACCAAGTAAGTCATGTTAGGTTAAATATTTATCCTGATGGCGGAATATCCAGATTAAGAGTATACGGAACTGTAGCTGACTAAATGGAAAACAGCCTAAAGAAATCAACTATCGATGTAGATGCCTTTTTGCCCTTTGGCAGTTTAATTGAGATAGGAAATGAAAGAAAAAAATTTACTATAAACAATGGCTATTGTGAGCGGTTCGATGAGATAGCAACAGTGGAAATAGAGGGTAATGAAGCAAAACCAATTATTTCAATTTTTTCAGCCAAACCAAGAAAAAGACCGATTAAGATTGACTATTTGGAAATGCATCCAATGGGGTCTCAAACATTTCTCCCAATTCACAACATAGACTGGATCGTTGTTGTTGCCAGTGATAAAGATGGATCACCGGACATTTCCTCTATCAAGTGTTTTAGAGTAAAAGGAACTCAGGGCATTAGTTATAAGCCATACACATGGCATTTCCCACTACTTGTTGATAGAGAGCAAGATTTTTGGGTAATTGATAGGTCTTCTAAAAGTGATAAATCTCAAGTCAACTTAAAAGAATACTTATTCAGACAAGAAGACAAAGAAATTTATCTTGAGTAGTTGTTAGTTATTGATGCAAGTATCTTTGAAGGAGTTGCTGGAGCTGATAAAAGATCAGCATTTGCGTTTTCACTTGCCATAGATATAGCGTTTTTAAGAGCCAAAAAGTGAGAAATAGAAAGTAAAAGAGGAGGCTCTCCAACTGCTTTTGATCTAAAAATAGTAGTTTCTTCATTGGGACTTTTATCTAGGAGCTTAATGTTAAATTTGGGTGGAACGTCTCTACTTCCTGGTATTTTATATGTAGAAGGACCCAGGGTCATTAACTTACCTTTTTGATTAAAATACAATTCTTCGCATGTTAACCATCCCAACCCTTGAACAAACCCACCTTCAATTTGACCTTTATCGATTATTGGATTCAAAGATTGGCCACAGTCTTGTACTATATCAGCTTGAAGAATTCTACTTTCTCCAGTTTGAATATCAATTATAGCCTCAGATACTGCTGCCCCCCATGTATAATAAAAGTAAGGTTTGCCTCGGAATTTTTCTTGGTCCCAAGAAATTTTCGGTGTTTTATAAAAACCTGTTGACGAAAGCGATATTCGATTTTCCCAACAGGAAAAAGCGAGTTCTTCAAAGCTAATATTTTTATTTCCACTTAATATTAAGCCGTTACGAAACTCAATATTTCCAACACTTACGTTAAATAATTTTGCTGCGTGGCTAGTCATTCGGTTTTTTATTGTTGTTGCTGCTTTCCATGCGGCCATACCATTTATATCGGAGCCTGAAGAAGCAGCTGTAGCTGATGTATTGGGAACTTCTGAAGTATTAGTGGTTGTTATATGAACTTTGCTCAGGGGAACTTGAAAGCATTCAGATACTACTTGAGCGACTTTTACAAAAAGTCCTTGCCCCATTTCGGTTCCTCCGTGATTAAGGCGAATTGATCCATCGGTATAAACGTGCACCAATGCTCCTGCTTGATTAAGAGATACCTTATTAAAAGAAATACCAAATTTTGCAGGCATTAAGGCAATTCCTTTTCGAAAAGGCTTGCCCTGACTTAGTTGACACTCATTGAATTTCTTTATTTTTTCTTTTCTTTTCTTTAAATCAGAAAGTTTTTCAATTTCGGTCAAGATTTTATCTAATTTAATGTTTTTTACTAACTGTCCATAGGGTGTCTTTATGCCATTTTTTGAAGAGTAGTAATTAAGCCTTCTTAGTGCATCAAGATCAAGTCGCAAATATCTAGCTATGCTGTCCAATATAACCTCTATTGCTAACATTCCTTGAGGTCCCCCAAACCCTCTAAAAGCAGTATTAGAAACGGTGTTCGTCTTACAAATAAAACCTTCAGCTTTAAAGTCCTTGAATGAATAACAATTATCTAAGTGTGTCAAAGCCCTAGACATAACGGGCGCTGACAAGTCACACACATTTCCTCCATTACCTAAAAGCGTTATATTTAGGCCGTTTATTTTTCCATTTTTGCTGAAGCCTGCTGAATATTTTACCTCAAAATCATGGCGCTTCCCTGACGATGCCATATCATCATGACGATTTAGGCGTAGCTTAACTGCCTTCGAGCTAACATGTGAGCCTAGGGCCGCGATAGCGGCATAAATTGTTGACTGACTTTCCTTGCCTCCAAAGCCTCCTCCTAGGCGTCTAACTTTGCTTGAAATTTTGGCAGATGGTATTTCAAGAACATTCGATACACCATGCTGGATCTCAGTAGGGTGTTGAGTGCTAGACCAGATAGTGTATTCGTTATTTTCCTTTGGAATTGATAAAGCTATGTGTGTTTCTAGGTAAAAGTGATCTTGACCACCTATTGAAAACGAACCCTCCAACTGACAATCGGAAGTATTTATTTTTTCTATAGCTTTTCCTCTTTCCAGCAAAATTGGCTTTAAGAAAAAGCTCTTCCTTTTAAAGGCGGTTTTCAGATCAAGGATAGGGTCTTTATTTTCTTTTATTTTTGCCTTAACTTTTCGGGCTGCAAGTCTCGCCTTCTCCATTGTTGAGGCTAATACCAAAGCGATAGGTTGCCCAACATAAGTAACTTCCTTATCAGCTAAAATGGGTTCATCAGAAAATATTGGGGCTATATCATTTTTTCCAGGTATGTCCTTTGCTGTTATAATTTGAGATGAAAAATCCAGTTTCTTAACATCTTTCAAGTCCAATGAAGTTATTGTGCCCGAAGCCGTATCTGACAAAACCAAAGCCCCGTGAAGACAATTCTTAGGCAATGGTATATCATCAATATATGCCGCAGAGCCTGTAACATGCCTAAATGATGAGTCCTGAAGAAAGGACTTTCCAACGGAAATATTTTGTTTATTATCAAGTGCCATTAAAAACTCATTATAGATTTAGGAGCTTCACCTTCTAGCAGAGAAGTTTGCATTTTTTTTATTAATCCAAGCATAGCATTTTTTCTATATTCTGCTGTTCCCCTTAGATCACTAATAGGCTTGATATCCTTTGATAAATCCAATAGGAGATCGTTGTTTAATGAATTTATCTTTCTGTTTCTAATTGCTAGAGAGGTTTTTTCCATGATAGTGGGTGTTGCTGCAACTCCACCTGCCGCAAGGATAACATCCTTAATTTTCTCTCCTTTTTCGAATTCAATTTTAGCAGCTAAAGAAATTGTTGATATATCCTGATCATACCTCTTCGATAACTTCCATGAAAAAACCTTTTGTTTTTTGCCAAGTTTTGGCAGCTCTATTTTAAAAATAATTTCCTTGGATTTTAATTTATTTTTCCTATATCCAATATAAAAATCTTTTAACAAAATTTTCCTCAAACCTTTCTTACCTAGAATATGAAGCTTGGCTCCCATAACCAAAAATATGGGTGCCAAATCGCCAATTGGGCTAGAAGTAGCTATATTCCCTCCAATAGTAGCGGCTGATCTAATCTGAGGTGAACCAAATCTATTTATTGTTTCTGTAACAGTAGGTAAATATTTTAAACAGAAATTTTCGAACCTCTTTAAGGTCACTGAAGCGCCAAATTCAATTGAGTCTCTCTTTTTCTTTATATCTTTCATCTCATCTATCTCACTAAGAAATAAAATGTCATGTTTGTCGAAATCTTGGTCAGCGCTCTCCAGATTCCAGTCAGTTCCTCCGGCTAATGGCGTAAAATCTTTCCCAGAAGCCAGAAGTTTTCTTATGTCATTCGCTGACCTTGGATAGAAAAACGTCGTTTTTCCAAAATTAAGTTTTGAACCGAATACATTTTGTTTTTTCTTGGGGTTCGGGATAATTATTTTTTCCTTTGTTTCTAATATGGCGTCTATAATTGGTCTATACCCTGTACACCTACAAAGGTTGCCTGAAAGCCCATCGTGAACTTGCTTTTCATTTACTTTAGGCTCTTCTATTTTTAATGCTGCTGCAGCTATTACAAAGCCAGGGGTACAGAAACCACATTGAGAGGCTCCTTGATCATAAAGTGAACTTAGCAGGCTTTCAGAATTTTTTAATTGGCTAATACCCTCTACAGTAATGATATTTTTGCCTATAATTTGACCAACTTTCAAAATACATGAATTAATAGGGCTATATTTTAACTCCTTATCATATATAAGGACTGAACAGGCGCCACAATCACCCTCTGAGCAACCCTCTTTGGTCCCAACTAAATCTCTATGATTTCTTAAAAAATTTAAAACACTTATATTGCTATCAAATTTATCTATGAGAATCTTTTCAAAGTTAACAAAAACATGTGGTTCCTCTAGCTTTCGCTTAATTTTCTTTCCCATTTCACTGCCTTTAATTCTAAAGCTTTAAATGATTAATGAATATACATTAAATATATAATCTTTAAATATTGTTATTTCATCTATAACTACATTGTTTTATTTTAAGAAGTTAAATATTGTATTTTAATCACATAATATTGGATCAAATTTCGTCTTGGAGGAATTAGAATATGCCCAGCTTCGACATAGTAAGTAAATTAGATATGCAAGAAATAGAGAATGCTATTTTTAACGCTACAAAAGAAATAAACCAAAGGTATGATTTTAAGGGGTCTAACACAAGCATCTCAAGGAATGAAAATGTTCTGGTGGTTGAAACAGAGGATGAGTTAAAAGCAAAACAGGTCAACGAACTGCTAATAGGACATTTTGTTAAGCGAAGTGTTGATCCAAAGGCACTTGAAATCAAATCCACTGAGCCAGCTTCAGGCAACAGAATTCGACAGAGTTATGAGTTGCTTGAGGGCATAGAACAAGACACATCAAAAAAAATAATTACAGCCGTTAAACAGAGTAAGCTAAAGGTCCAAGTAAAAATTCAAGGCAATGAGTTAAGGGTAAGTGGTGCAAAGAGAGACAACTTGCAGGAGGTTATTTCAATTGCAAAAAAACTGGATTTACCTTTACCGCTTCAATACATAAATTTTAGAGACTAATTAAAGTATAAATCAGTAAATTTTTCTTCTAAATAGACTATAAACGGATCTACACTAAATTCTTTTCCAGTAGCTTTTTTTATGAGGTCTTTAGGTTCGTACAAGCTTCCATGCTGATGTATTTTTTTTGTGAGCCAGTCTTTCGCAGAACCAATTTCCCCACTTTCAAGATCCTTTTCTAAACTTGGCAGGTCACTTTTCATAGTTTGGAACAAGCAGCCCGCATTAAGGTTGCCTAAAGTGTATGTCGGGAAGTATCCAAAAGCGCCCAAAGACCAATGAACATCTTGAAGAGCTCCATCTGAAACATTCTTTACCTCTTTATCAAAGAAACTCTTGAATTTAGCATTCCAAGCATCAACAAGATCTTCAACCTCTATCTCTTTAGATATTATAGCTATCTCTAGCTCAAACCGAAGCATAATGTGTAAATTATAATGAATCTCATCGGCTTCTGTTCTTATGAAACCAGGGGAAACTTTATTAACAATTCTATAAAATTCCTCCTCATTCTTAATATCAAAATTACTGAAAGTTTCTTTCATTCTCTTGAAAAGCCATTTTGTAAATGCTCTTGATCGACCCAATTGATTTTCAAATATTCTTGATTGACTCTCGTGTATTCCGAGGGAAACGCCTGAACCTAAAGGCGTAAGGTTATAATTAGAATTAACATTTTGCTCATAGCTCGCGTGACCAACCTCATGGATTGTGCTATAAATGCAGTTGAAGGGATCTTTTTGATCTGTTCTGGTAGTAACTCTAACATCATCCCCATTCCCTGAACAAAAAGGATGAGTTACCGTATCAATTCTTCCACGATCAAAATCATAATGAAAAACGCGTGCTATTTCTTTACTAAGTTTTAGTTGCTTAGATGCATCAAAATCACCCTTGATTTTTGAAATAGAAACTTCACTTTCACTTATCTTTTTCTTTAAATTCAACAACCTGGGTTTCATTTTATTAAAAATTTCTGAAACCTCATTTTTAGTCATTCCATGCTCATAGTCATTGATAAGACCATCGTAAAGCTCTCCAGTTTTAGTTAAATGAGCCGCTTCTTCACGCTTTAGGTTAACCACCTTTTCTAAATAGGGAGAGAAATATGAAAAATTATTGTTTTTTCTTGCTTCTTGCCAAACAATTTGCGCTTTTGAGGATGTCTCTGCCAATTCAGTAGCCAGTTTGACTGGCACCAAATTAGCTCTTTCAAAACCCCTCTTTATAAGCTCAATTTTCCTTTTATCCTCTTCAGTTTCAGGTTTTGCTTTGTCTAGCCAATCAGCTATTCTTTTGTCTTGCTTTCGAGTATGAATCATCTCCTCCAAAGCCCCCATTTCTTGAGATCTTAAACCCGCCCCTTCTTTGGGCATCATTGTCTCCTGATCCCATGCTGTCCTGCCAGCTACTGACTGAAGTAAAAGTGTTTTCTTATTAAAATCAAAAAGCTCTTCTAAAGCACTCACATATTTCTCCTTACATAATTTTTTACCAACCAGATATTATCAGGTAACAATATCTATATTAAAGAGACCACTCCATTGTATTATATGGCGCTGTAGTAGAGCCATAAAATTGAAAGTAGACTTGCTGTCCACCCAGCAGACCTTAAGCCCATAATACCTATACCGTAGGATATAATATAAACGATCCTTGCAGTTAGAAAAATTTGAACGGCTAATACTGTTGAGGCATTTGTTATTTCCATTAAATGCAAGATTACGATAGCAGGTGTAATAAGTGTCATTGCAATTATAGAGTTTAGAATGGCTCTTTCCAGCCTTCCGGTCATCCCTGTAAATTTTACATTCTCTCTACTACCTAAAACAGGCATAAGACCGACGTTAAACAGGCTAGTCAATTGTTGAATAAGAGTGGCTATTATGAGAACTAATCCTGACATCCATAAATAAAACAATTCCGTTGTCATAACTTTCCTTTCGTGTTGATATAAAATAATATTCTGAAAATAAATTAGTATATATACTCAATGTTTCAACTATTAAAAGTGTATTATGAATAAAGATGAATTAAGAAAGCTCTACGGGCCTGCAACAGAAAAAGCTACTAAAAAAATAATGGAAGGTTTGGATAGTCACAGTATAAACTTTATTCGAGAATCTAGCTTTTTGGTTATTGGCACTTTTGACGGCGAAAACATTGACCTCTCCCCTAAGGGAGATCCAAAAGGTTTTGTGAAGGTTGTATCAAAAGAAAGGATAGAAATAGCCGATAGACCAGGTAATAACCGTATTGATGGTTTGTTGAATATAATAGATAATCCTTTCGTTTCATTGATATTTTTTATTCCAAATGTGTCTGAGACTTTAAGAGTTCAGGGCCATGCCCAAGTTAGTTGTGATCCAAAAGTTCTAGAAAACCACAAGCTAAAATCAAATATCCCAAAAACAGTTACGATTGTTGAGCCCACAAAAGTATTTTTGCATTGTGGCAAAGCACTGTTGCGCTCTGGTCTTTGGAAGCCTGACCAGTGGCCAAAGACTAGACCTATTCCTACTTTATACGAGATGATTGAAGATCAGACCGGCATAAATTGCGAGATCAAGAATGAGCATGACATTATAGACAAGTATAAAAGTGAATTATATAAAAATTAAGTGATAGTTTTGTAAGGGAAGTTATAGTTTAAAATGAAAACATTTATAAAAACAGATTGTGGTCTTGAAAAGTATCAATTATTAAAATCTCAAAAGGGGCTACTTTCTAAAATTCGTTTTTATTGGTTTGTTGCTATTGCCTCTCTTCGAGATTCAGTGATAAAAAAATAGCCTTTCGTTTTGGAAAATTAAGTAAAATAAGATTTACTTTTTGAAGAGGTATTTAGCTCAGAGTATTATTGGCTATTTTATAAATCAAAATATATATATACTCAAAGTAGAAAATTTTGGGAGGTCAAATGTCGATTTCAGGGCATATGTTGATAGCCGATATAAGCGGTTATACAGAGTTTGTAAGGCTTCATAATTTAAAAAAGAAACCGGTCTTTGGTAAATTTATGGCTGCTAACTTTGAGTCACATGCAACCACCATAATATCTGATCTTCTCGAAACTGTTATTGACAATATTGAACCTACCATGAAGTTAAATAAGCTTGAAGGTGACGCTGCTTTCTTTTTCTCTGAAGATAATAAAGAAAAAGGTCAGGAAGATAGCATTATTTCTTCAATGGAAAAGGCAAATGATGCGTTTATGAAGAGAGTAACAGAATTGCTTTTTTTACAAGCGTGTGGCTGTGAGCCATGTACCCAATCAAAGAATTTGAGGCTAAAGATAGTTGCTCACAAAGGTACCTTTAGTTTAAACAAAATACGAAATTTTGAAGAGCTGTCTGGTGAGGATGTTATATTAACTCATAGAATGCTCAAAAACGATATTAAAAGTAATGAGTACTGGTTAGTAACTGAAAGTTTTCATAAGAACCTTAATAAAAAAAATAAAAGCAGATTTTCAAAGGTTACTCAAAACTTGGAAAGCTTTGATTTAGTCAAACTAAACCTTGCTAAGTTTGACTCAGAAGAGCCGAAAAACAAGAAAGTGGAGAACCGGTCTCGGATACGAAATTGGCTAATACAAGCAGGCTATTTTGGGTCGGCAATGCTTCGAAAGAGGTCATGAAAAAAATTGACTGAAAACAATCAGCTATTTTTCTAATTTATAAATCAACTAAATGATCTTTCACGGCTTTTTCGTTCCACTCAAGACCCGTTCCAGGCACATTGGGTATTTCTAATGAACCATTATTAAGAGTGAAGGGTGTTTCTAAAATTTCATTTGCCCAGTCTTGCCACTCTAGCCAGTGAGCAGTTTGAGAAACACGCATTACGTGAGCACCAACTTCAGGATAAAGATGAGTTGATATTGGAATTCCGGCTTCGGTTGCTATGGCAGCAGCTCTTAACCAACCTGATACTCCACCAATTCTCATAAAGTCGGGCATAACCAAATCAGAAGCTTTTTTCTGTATTGACTTATAAAGTTCTCTTGGACCATAGAAATTTTCTCCAATTTGGACGGGGGTCTTTAATTCTTTTGTAAGCTGAGCAAATCCATCTAAATTATCGTAAACAATTGGCTCCTCAATCCAGGTAAGACCCAAATCATCAATCATGTGACATCGAGTTATTGCTTCATCTAGAGTTAGGCTCTGATTGAAATCAACCATTATTTTTATATTGTCGCCAACTGCTTTTTTTACAATTTCAATAGCAGACAAATCCTCATTTATATTGTCCCGACCTAAACGAAGTTTTATGGCTTTAAAATCTCCTTCTTCAATAAGAGCTTTTGCTTCTTCTCCAAGCAGTTCTGGTTTTTGTAGCCAAAGGCCATTGCTATTATAAGCCTTTACTGGTCCGACAGAACCGCCCAGCAAACTACAAAGAGGTAATTCTGCTGCCTTAGCCAAAGCATCCCACACTGCCATATCCAGACCTGACACCGCAATTAGAGTAAGGCCCTCATATCCTACAAAGTGAAGAGACTTTCTAGCCTTCTCAAACATATTGATTGGAGCTATTTCCTCATTTTCAAATAATTGATTAAAATCATTTAGAGCTGGTAAAAGATAGGCCATGGATTTTACAATATATGGCTCTAAATAACTTTTCCCTACTATTCCCTCTTTAGTATGCAAGTCAATTAGAATGAGAGGCCATTCTTTCATGGTAGCAATTTTAGCAACAACTGGTCTGTTTAGCTTTACAACAACTGGTCTGGCTACAATTTTCTCAAATGTTAAGCGTGCTAATCCCATTAATTAAACCTCCAATAAACCAATACAGCAAGATGTGGGAAACTTTGCTTTCGTCATAATATTTCTCTATTAAAAACCTTTATCACTTAATCTTATATTTTAATTCGAAGCGTTTTTCAATTTGCGATTTTTATTTTGAATGTAGTATATTGGGCAAATGTATAGTGACTATCCGAGTATAGTATTTTATATCTTGTTGCTCCTTATGCTTTCGGGTGGCATAATTTTTATTGCAAGGCAAAGTCCTCAAAAATTTGTTTTTCAAATGGCTATTTGGGCTGGAATTTTTTTACTTGTTTTTGTGATCATAGGTTTTTTTACCCACTCTTTTGCTGATCATTCTGATACAAAAAAAATAAGTGTCTCTGACAGTATACTTATTGAACAATGTCTAGACTCCTTTTATCAAGGTCGACCTAGAGACTATCCTCCAAAAACATATATTTACAAAAACGATAAACTTCGAGGAATGGAACTAGTATGCTATCAAAAAATTATAGCTGATAAATGATTTATATAACGTTTTTATAATCACCAGTTACTCTTCCTCTTATGATTGATAGATTTTCTCTGCCCCAAAATATCTCATCTTCATACACGTAAGTAGGAACGCCAAAAATTCCTCTTTCCACCGCCTTTCCCATAATTTTATCTAAAGATTCTTTTCCATTCTTTTTTTTCCAACTTAAAAAAGCCTTATAGTCCAAATTAAATTCTTTGAGGATCATTTCCATTGTTTCTTCTTTTTCAACATTTAACTCTCTTTTCCAAAACCGCTCAAAAACATATTGAATAAGCGGTACTAACTCACTTTTTGCATTTTCTTTTGCCCAAATCATCAAATGGGATACCAACCTTGTGTCCCATATCTTTTGAGTGCCCAAAATTGTTTTGCCAGTCAAATTAGCTAATCTTCTACAGTCCATGTAAGAATATTTAACTCTACGCCATTGATGTGCTGAACGGTTTTCCTCAACTACTTTCCCACTATTGTCCACTTTCGCGCTACCTAAATAGTCTGCAATATCTAAGATATATGGAAAAAAATTTATTTCTAAATCCAGTTCTGCGAATGTATTTAAAGAGGGCTCTAGCGCTATAAAAGCATAGGGGCTTTTAATATCAATATAAAAGTCAACAAATCCCGTAGCCATATTCAGTCTTTTCAATAGTTATTTTTCAAAAATAACATAGGATCCCTGAAAGCAAAAATAATTACAATTTTTGACTTTATGGTAAAAAATAAAAACTATAGTTTTAAGAGCTTAGATTTTTAAAACCTCAGTCAGCTTTTGCATATGTTTTGGCAGCTGTTGAATTAAATTCAAAAGCGATGCAGGGCTCATTTCCTACACACCATCCGTTATGACCCGGTTCAATAACATAAACATCTCCGGGACCAAAAACTTGCTCTGTCCCATCATTATGCTTCGCAGCCATTTGCCCAGATATAACTGTGCCAACATGTCTCGCTTGGCAACTTTCACCTCCCACCATTGGTTTTACACAAGACTCCCAGCTCCAACCTGGTTGAATTTCTAATTTGGCGGCTGCCACGCCATCCAAATCACATACAGATACTTTCGCTTTGTCGGGAGTTCTAACCTCGTCTGGATTATCAAATGATTTTTTTACTATTGATGCCATAGCAGTTTCCTTTTTGTTAGTTCAAATTATATACTAATATTGTAGTTTTTAATCTAACAGAAAGAGGGGTGTTACACTATTACATGCTGCTAAGATTTCAAAACTTGAAATTTTAGGGAAATAGTGTAGTTTACTTCACTGATTTGAATTAGAGGATTTGGACATTGGAAACAAAAAGTAAAAATAGTTTTACGGAAGATATGACACCGGCCTTTTCATTTGGCCTTCCTTTTATATTTGTGCCCTTAATGATCATTGCCTGGATTTATGGTGGCTGGACCATTTTGGCTGTTCCAATTTTCGGTTATGTTATCATCACAATTTTTGATTTTCTTATTGGAACAAAAATGATAGCACCAAAATTCAAGCCTGATGAGGACAACAAAAAATACAAGATAATTCTTTTTGCATGGCCTCCAATCCAATTATTTTTAATATTTGGGAGTCTGGTTGCGATCTTCTCCTTTGAACATCTTAATTTTATAGAGGCAATAGGTCTTATGCTTGTTCAGGGATTAATAACTGGAGCAGTAGGAATAGTTTTTGCCCATGAACTAATGCATCAGAAAACCCGTTTTGAAAGATTTCTCTCTGATCTTCTAATGGGTATGGCTATTTATGGACATTTTAGGACAGAGCATGTTCTCGTTCACCATCGGCATGTGGGTACTGAGAAGGACGCTGTTACAGCTCGATTTGGAGAGGGTTTTTATAAATTCTTTATACGTATTGTTCCGCAATGTTTTTTTTCGGCTTGGGAAACAGAAAAAGAAATGCTAACCAAAAAGGAAAGGCCCTTTTGGGATTTTCTAAACCCTTTCTATATATATTTTGGGTTATCAATTCTTTTTTTGGTTAGCTCATTTTTAATCGGTGGGATTTTAGGAGTCCTTTGTTTCTTTATTCAAGCGTTTATAGCAGTCCTTCACTTAGAGGTTGTAAATTATATTGAGCATTATGGCTTGGTTAGGCAGAAGTTGGAAAATGGTAAATTTGAGCCAACGAAGCCCCATCACAGTTGGAACGCAAATCACCATGCCAGCAACTTACTTTTGATTAACTTGCAAAAACATTCTGATCACCACGCACGCCCAAATAAGACGTATGAGTCTTTACAGTCTTATGACGAAAATGATGCACCTCAACTACCTTTTGGTTATCCGTTAATGGTTCTTATTAGCTTGATACCCACTCTTTGGAGAAAAGTTATGGATCCAAAAGTTATAGAATGGCGTAATAAATTCTATCCCGATTTAACAGATTGGGGCAAAACTCAAACTTAATTTTTTAGTTTCCTGGAGGTGCATAAGAGCTAGCAACTCTTTTAGCAGTTTCTAAGGCGCCATCTATATTGATTTCACTCAGTGTCACTAAGTCTTTAATTGCTCCACTAGCGTTAACAGCTATTGCTGCACCTAAAGCTACCTCCTCTGATGGTACTTCAAAAATAACCAGGACA
Source organism: uncultured Alphaproteobacteria bacterium (assembly GCA_902567635.1). Classification (GTDB taxonomy): domain Bacteria; phylum Pseudomonadota; class Alphaproteobacteria; order Rhodobacterales; family Rhodobacteraceae; genus CACIJG01. The sequence continues at coordinate 4,883 of CACFNV010000013.1, read as the reverse complement.
TCATATTCTCCCCGCGTAAACATAAAGTCAGTTAATTTTGCACCAGCACTCTCGCAAACCTTTTCCATTACTGCTTTTCTTTCCTGGAAACTGCTTCCGATCATTCCCTTCCACGCATCAGTATTATATTTCGCTAACGCTACAACTTTCATTTTATTCTCCTCCTTAATTCAAATAGTGAACTTTATATAAACGTAGTCTAAAACTTAAGAAAAAAATATTAAAGAAAAAACAAAAAATAACTCGCCATGAACTTTAAGATTTTGGTTATCTAAATCTCAGTATGGGCAATTAACGCTTGAGTTTTTTATAGATTTTAATTTTAAAGACTCTACAATTTATTAAAAATACAAAGTTTTTGAAAATGGGGGAAAGAATAATGGAGCCTATTAAATTTAAGGGACAAGCCGGTGAATATTTTGGTATTTGGATTGTAAACCTTTTACTTACTATCATAACAATTGGTATATACGGTGCCTGGGCAAAGGTTAGAACAAAAAAGTATTTCTCTAGTAATACAGAAATTGATGGACACTCTTTTGGTTATCATGCAACCGGTTGGCAAATTCTGAAAGGAAGAATTTTAGTTGCTTTAGTTTCATTAGCATTCTTTCTCGGAGCGATTTTTACGTCTGCAGTCGGTGAATTGGCTGGAGGAATTTATGTCATTTTTGTATTTATTCTAGCTATTCTAGCTCTTCCCTGGATTGTTAACAATGCTTTGAAATTTTCTGCAAGAATGACGTCTTACAGAAATATTCGATTAAACTGGCGAGGAACTTATGGCCAGACACTTTTCATTTATTATGTAACACCGTTATTAAGCATTATCTCCCTTGGGCTACTAATTCCCTTGGTTACCAAATATTATTTTAATTACTACGCAAAAGGTCACTATTATGGAACTTCTGGATTTCGAACTGATGCATCCACTAATGACTTTTTTAGAGGAGCTCTTCGGTCTGGCGCTCTTCCCTCTTTAGTCATTCTATATTTTCTTATAATTTATATGGTTGTTATTAGGTGGGAAGCAATAAGTTATGTTATGGAATACCCTAACCGAATTGAGGACGCAATGGCAGCTGAGTTTGTTGGACTATCTTTTCTTATCCCAGTTTTGATTATCTTGGTAGTTTTCACAAACTTCATCTTCAGGATTATGTCACGAAATATACTTTTAAATAGTTTGGCTCTAGCTAATAAAGAGGATAAAGAGATCTCCGTAAAGTTTGGCTCTGATTTGAACCCTTTTAGGTATTTATGGATTATCATATCGAATTCATTTGTTGCCGTGATTACCCTTGGTTTAATGATACCTTGGACACAAATAAGGTTTTATAGGTATCTATGCTTTTCAACAAAAACTGAAATAACTGGCGACATGGATAAATTTCTAGATTCAGAGAAATCTAGACTATCAGCCTTTGGTGAAGAATACGCAGAGATGGAAGGTATTGAAGCCGGAATCTAAATTTAAGCTGCATGGTCAGTATATGGAAAAAAATTCCTCCCGATCAACGCGGGTAGAGTTTGTTTTTAATGATGGAATTTTATCTGTATTTGAAAGTGATAAATGTCTAGATGAGAGGCTTGCCATTCAGTCTATACAAGGAAAGAGGAACATTTATCTAGACAATGGATGTTTATTTGTGTCTGATCTCGATCTTTCTGAAAGACAATCAAAATTATTGCTTCCCAAAAGTGAATTTACTATTCGGTGGCTTGAGAAGCTTACGATTAAAAAATTCTTCCTGTATGTATTTTCTCTATTCGCTTTATTAGCAATTTATAGATATGCATTTATACTGGCGACATCTATCATAGTAATGTATTTCCCATTGGAGTGGGAAAAAAAATTAGGACAGTCTACCTACAAAAACCTTAAGATCAGCTTACTTAAAGACACGAAGATTGAACAGGAACGCAGAGAAAAAATTACGCTCAAATCGCAAGATTTAATCAATGCAAGCAATCTAGCCGAAACCCCTCAAATCATGTTTCACGAATCAAAGACACTGGGGGCCAATGCATTGGCCCTTCCAGGGGGTCCAATTATCATAACAGATGATCTGGTGAAACTGTTAGAGTCTGATCCACTTATATTATCGATAATTGCTCATGAAATCGTTCACATTCAAGAGCGTCATTCGCTTGAGCAAATTGTGCAAATAGTTGGGGTATCTTCGTTTGCTTGGTTACTTTTTGGTGCTGAAGAAGCCATTATTGAGGAGGTTTTGTATATAGCTGTTAATTTATGGTCTCTTAAGAAAAGCAGAGATTTTGAGAGAGAAGCAGATCTGAAGGCCATAGAGATATTAAGAAAAGCCGGAATTCCTGAGAATAGTCTCTTAAAAGCTATGAAAAAGCTTTCAAATTATTCTTGTAGCAAAAAAAGGGGAGATAAGTCTCTTTGTTTAAAAGACACTGGATCAGGTTGGCTATCAACTCATCCGTCAGATTCAGAGAGATTAGATTATATATCTGAGAATATTACTAAAGAGCCCAGTCAATAGGGGTCATATTCTTTTCTGAAAGGTAGCTATTTGCTTTTGAAAAAGGTTTTGAACCAAAAAAACCGTTGTTAGCGGAGAATGGTGATGGGTGTGCACTTTCAATAATTAGGTTATTTTTTTTATCAAGGAATTGCCCTTTCTCCTGGGCTTTTCTTCCCCAGAGAATATAGACTATGTTAACCTTTTCTTTATTTAAAGTTTCTAAAACTTTATCCGTAAAAGTTTCCCAACCTTTGCCTTGGTGTGATGCCGGTTTACTTCGCTCTACCGTTAAGGAACTATTTAATAGTAAAACTCCTTGTGTGGCCCATTTCTTTAAGTTTCCGGTTTTAGGGCGTTTAATATCAATATCAGTCTTTAGCTCTTTAAATATGTTTTCTAAGGAAGGGGGTGGCTGTACACCTTCTTTAACAGAAAAGCTCAGACCGTGGGCTTGTCCTCTACCATGATATGGATCTTGTCCCAGAATAACTACCTTTACCTTCTCGAAGGGAGTAAATTCAAACCCATTAAATATTTCGCTGCCCGGAGGGAATATTTCTTTTCCATTTTTCTTTTCCTCTCTGAGGAATTTACTTAACTCTTTCATATAAGGCTTTTCAAATTCCTCGATCAACCGAACTTTCCAACTCTCTTCTATTTTTATTTCTGACAAAGCTTGGTCCTTTCAGGGAAATAATAGCCTATGTGTAAATTTAAAAATAGTTTACCATAATTATTGGCAATCATAGGGTCTCGAATAGATGATCGATAAAGAGCTTGCAAATAAAATTAATTCTGAAGTGGATCGGCTTTTTGATGATCAGATTAAGTTTACACAAGAGCTCACACGATTTCCTTCATTGAGAGGTCAGGAACATACTGCGCAAGATTTTCTATTTGATGAATTAACAAAGCGTGACTACGCATTGGATAGATGGACTGTGAATGTAGATGATATAAAAGATCATCCAGGGTTTTCTCCGGTTAAAGTTGATTACTCAAATGCTATCAATGTTGTTGCAACACATAGACCAAGGAGTGAAACAGGAAAGTCTCTTATTTTAAATGGTCACATAGATGTGGTGCCTGAAGGTCCCTACGAAATGTGGTCTCGCAATCCTTTTGACCCATTGGTTGAAGGGGATTGGATGTATGGAAGGGGTTCGGCAGACATGAAGGCTGGTATAGTGGCTAATATTTTTGCTTTGGATGCTCTAAAGAGTTTAGGTTATTCACCAGCCGCAAGGGTACACGTGCAATCTGTTGTAGAAGAAGAGTGTACTGGTAATGGAGCTTTGGCATGTTTAGTTCGGGGCTACAATGCTGATGCCGCTATAATACCAGAGCCAGTGGACGACAAGCTGGTAAGGGGTAATATGGGCGTTTTATGGTTCAAGGTAAAAGTCAAAGGACTTCCTGTTCATGTTAGGGATGCTGGTTCGGGGCAAAATGCGATAGAGGCGTGCTTCCCATTGATGCAGGCTTTGAGAGAGTTAGAAGAAAATTGGAATTCACAAAAATCAGCATTTAAATATTATGATAAAACAGAGCACCCAGTAAATTTTAATGTTGGAAAAATTAAAGGGGGAGACTGGGCGTCTTCAGTCCCCTCTTGGTGCGAGTTTGATTGCAGGATATCAATCTTTCCAGATTGGGATCCCAAAGAAAAATCCTTGGAAATAGAGAATTGTATCAGAGAATCATCGCGGAAGCATTCTTACTTATCTAATAATCCCCCAGAAATAGAATGGAATGGTTTTTTTGCTAAAGGATATGTCTTAGAGGAAGGCTCAGAGGCAGAGAAAGTTTTGGGTGAGGCGCATTTTGTTTCGTATGATGGTGAAATGAAGAGCTTTATCAGTCCAGCCTATTTAGATGCCAGAGTTTTTATGGTGTATGGAGATTGTCCCTGTTTAGTTTATGGTCCTTACTCTGAAAATATTCACGGGTTTGATGAGAGAGTTAGCTTAAGTTCAGTGAAAAGAGTAACAAAAACTATAGCTTTATTTATTGCTGATTGGTGCAAATTAGAAAAAATATAAAGAGGGTTAATCTGGCTTCATTCCAGTAGATACAGTTTTTCCATCTATTACTAGCTTGGGCTCTTTCCCAACACCTATTAATTCTGGTCTGGAAGAAAGATACTCAGATACGCCTTTCAAATTTTCCAGCGCATTCATGAACATTTTTACAGAAGAAAAATCATCAAAAATTGTATTATCCAAAACTCTAATTAATGAAAATTGATGATAAGTTCCAAAGTCACAATAAAAAGGTAACTTTCCAAAAAAGAATGGGCCAGATTGATCATTTTCCAAAAATTTGTTGAAGTAAAACAATCTGGGTTTGAAATCATCTAATATTGACTTTTTAAAATTTTCATAATCC
>CACFNV010000012.1 GCA_902567635.1 uncultured Alphaproteobacteria bacterium | reverse complement strand
TTCTTCTCATTCCTGGAAAAATATGGTTGAACTTTTATCTGATTACCAAATTATATGTGTAGACCTTCCAGGTCACCGATTTTCAAAAAACCTAAAAAACAAATCATTAGATCTCAATTTGATTACGTCAGATCTTGTCAAGCTATCAAGGCGTCTAAAAAAAACCCCTTCAATTTACGTGGGGCACTCTATCGGTGCCGTCATTGCCCTTCAACTCGCTTATGAAATTAACAAAATTGGTACAAAAACAAGCGCCATATCTATAAATGGCGCCCTGGAAAGCTTTGAGGGTCCCGCAGGAAAAATTTTTCCATTAATGGCAAAAGCTATGAGCTGGAGTCCTCTAACAAAGTATTGGGTTAAGCTTTTTAATAGTGCTGAAAATAGTTTAAGGAAACTGCTTTCTTTATCCGGAAGTAATTTAACTACAGAAGATATAGAGCCATATATAAATTTAATGAAAAATAGCGATCACATTCAAGGAACTTTGGATTTAATTTCTAATTGGGACATAGAAACTTTTAAGAAGATTTTGGATAAAATAAATTTTCCCATATTATTTATAATAGGGGAAAAAGATGGGATAGTACCAAACGCTAACTCTATCAATGCAAATAAAAAAGTTAAAACTTCAAAATTAATAAAAATTGCAAACGCTGGACATCTACTACATGAAGAGAAAAGTGAAATAGTCGCAGCAGAGGTGAGAACGTTTTACAAATTTTTAACAATATAACTAATTCCCCTTAAAGATCGGCTTCTCTTTTTTAAAAAAAGACTCCACCGCATTTCTAAAATCGTTACTCAAGGCTAATTTGTCTTGTTCTATAGCTTCACTCTCAAAAGCCTCACAATAATTATCAAAACTTTTTGCCCTCATTACCTTTTTAGCTGCAGCTGCCGCAAGAGGCGCCCTAAGAGAGATCTGTGATGCCCAATCGATGACTTCTTCAAAAAATTTTTCATCCTTAAATACTTTATTTGCCAATCCAAAGTTTAAGCACTCATCTGCTGACAAATGACTTCCACTTATAATTACCTCTAGAGCCTTACGGTAACCTAAGGATTTTTGAAGAAGGTATGTTGCCCCGCCATCTGGTACCAATCCTATATTGGAAAACACCATTGAAATTCGTGATGACGCAGCCATCGCTATTAAATCACAATTCATAGCTAATGCTGTTCCTATACCTGCAGCTGATCCATGTATTGCAGCAACAAATATTTTTTTGCTCTTCGCAATAGACTCAAATATTGGGAAATATTCATCATTCAATTGCTTGGATGGTGGCATTTGACCTCCGTCCGTTAAATCAGCTCCAGCACAAAACCCGGGTCCCTCTCCCTTAACAACAATTACTCTTTTACTAACATCATCTTCAATACTTTTTATAGCGTCTACTAGTTTAAGCCGTAAGTCGGTATTAAAAGAATTGTAATGCTCAGGTCTGTTTATTATTAGTTCTGACACGTGGTCATTAATTGATTTACTTATTACTATTTCTGCCATTTATTGCTTTCCTATTTTCGTTCTAGCGTATACGAATGGTCGAGTTATTGTAAGAATAATTTTTTAAGCGAGACAAATAATGGTCAACATTTCTTTTTATATAAAAAATTTCCGTTGGCTTTACATTGTTTTTATTCTCACTTTTTGCTCAGCTTTTGGACAAACATTTTTCATTTCACTTTATTCGGCAGAAATCAGGCATGCATTTAATTTGAGTCATGGAGAATGGGGACTGATTTATTCAATTGCGACACTGTCATCAGCCATTTTAATATTATTTGTTGGAGGATATGCTGACAAACTATCTGCTAAAATGATGAGCAGCATTGTTATTTTTGGATTGATGGCCTTTGTCTTTTGTATGGCTATAAACAGTTCTTTTATTTTCTTGATTTTTATCATTCTTGGTCTGCGCTTTTTTGGACAAGGAATGTTAGGACATTTGTCAATGGTTTATTGTGGAAAGTGGTTCTCTAAGAACAGAGGCAAGGCTGTAGCAGTAGCGAATTCGGGATATACTTTAGCTGAAGCGTCACTGCCAACTATATTCGTTATTTTAATTGGAATTTTTGTATGGGAGAGGACTTGGTTTATTGCACTTATTATTTGCGTAATAATTTTGCTATCAATTTTAATTTTTCTGACAGTTGAAAGAGATAAAAAGGACAGTGGAAATGCTGAGATAACCCAAACGGGAATGAATAACAAATCCTGGACTAGAAACGAAATGCTAAAAAACTGGGTTTTTTGGCTAGCTCTACCTGGATTAATGACCTCTCCTATGTTTACGACTACACTCTTTTTTCATCAAGTTCATCTCGTAAATGTCAAAGGATGGGAAATGTCAGAGTTCGTAATACTTATACCATTCTACTCATTCACTAGTCTTTTTTCCTTATACATTTTTGGTTATTTAGTGGACAGGCTTAATACCAAAAATATTCTTCCATTTTTTTTATTGCCTCTTATTCTCGGTTTTACAACTTTAGCCTCTGCTAATTCTTATCTGACCTTAATCTTAGTATTTGTTTTTCTTGGAACGATGCAAGGAGCCTATTCTGTTGTCTATGGAACTTTTTTTCCCGAATTTTTTGGAACAAAGAATTTAGCTTCAATAAGAACCGTTGGTTTGGCAGTAATGGTTTTGAGCTCAGCAATTGGACCGGTTCTTAGCGGATATTTTATAGATCTGGGGTACAAAATAGATGCTCAATTTATGTTTATGTCGTTTTTTGCTATTTTTGCTTCTATTCTCTTCATGTTTGTCTCTTATGGAACTAAAATTTCTAAACTTTCTTAGAGCGAGAAAATGAAAAAACTTATTCTTTTTGATTACGATGGGACCTTAGTAGACTCTGCTGATATTATAGTTGAGGGCACTATTGAAGCGTTTGTTAGATGCGGCTTACCTAAGCCTGACCCTACCAAAGTAAGGGCAGGCATAGGCCATAAGCTAGTAACAGCCCTCAAAAACTATCTCCCAAATGACTTAACAATTGATCCAAATGTTATAGCGGCCGAGTACAGAAAATGGTATCAAGAGAAGGATGAAGAAGGTATAGATTTCGAGCCAATTTTTAAAGGAGTTCACTCACTACTAGAGTTTTTGAAAAGTGAAGGTTGGCTACTAGGAATAGCAACAAATAAATCTTCTAGAGGTCTTTTTAGAGGATTGAAACATCACAAAATAGAGTACTTCTTTGATTTAATTATGACATCAGACGATTTCCCCGCAAAACCCAAACCAGACATGGCATTATATGCTCAAAGGAAGCTTTCAGTTGATAGTAATAGGTCTATAATGATAGGAGATACGGTTCATGATATAGTGATGGGTAAGTTAGCTAAATGCAAAACCATTGGAGTTACATGGGGTTATAATGGCAGGGAAAGCTTAATTGATGCTGACGCCGATTTTATTGCTGATGAGCTAGATCAGTTGTTATCCCTCTTGAAAACAGAAAAAATTCTTGGAGAAAAAAATGCAATCTAGTGAAATCATATGGCAACCTCCAGCTAATGTAACTAAACAATCTGAATTAGCCAAATTCATTGATTTTGTTAATAAAAAAAACTCTTTAAAAATTGAAATGAATTATCCAGAAATCTGGAATTGGTCTGTTACAAACACCTCAAGATTCTGGGATTTTGTTTGGGACTTTACTCAGATAATTGGAGAAAAAGGAACCAGAATAATTCAAAATGAAAATAATTTTCCAGGTGCAAAATTTTTTCCAGATAGCAAGATAAATTATGCTGAAAACCTCCTTCGTAATCCTACAGACGAAATAGCGATAGAAGAATTTGGAGAAACAGGAACCCAAAAAACACTATCTCGTAAGGAGCTAAAAGATAAGGCACTAAGGATGGCTGGCTGGCTTAGATCTAAAGGGGTAAAGAAAGGTGATCGTGTTTGTGCCTACATGCCAAACTGCTCGGAAACAATAATTACTATGCTAGCAACTACATCTTTAGGAGGTATTTTTTCTTCCTGTTCCAGTGACTTCGGAGCAGCTGGAGTGATTGATAGATTTGAGCAAATTGAGCCAAAGATATTGGTTGCCGCAAATGGGTATTTTTACAATGGAAAGCTTATTGAAAGAACGAATGAAATTGAAACTATTGCGAAAAGCCTATCGACTGTTGAGGAAATAATAATTTTTAATTATGTAGAAGAGGAGTCCAATAACAGGTCATTTACGAATTTTGAAACTGTTTATCTTTCACCCCCTATGGAAAAATTTATCCCTGTAAACTTTAATGATCCTCTTTACGTAGTTTTCTCTTCTGGAACTACAGGAAAACCAAAATGTATCGTTCATTGCGTAGGGGGCGTATTAATTCAGCATGCAAAAGAACATAAACTTCATTTGAACATTCAGAAAAAAGAAAAAGTTTTTTATTTTACTACTTGTGGATGGATGATGTGGAACTGGTTAGTTGGCTCTTTATTTTGCGAGAGTTCAATAGTTCTCTACGAAGGCAACCCATTCCATAACGACTCATCAAAGCTTTTAAAATTAGCTGAAACAATAAAAATAAACATCTTTGGGACTTCCGCAAAATATATTGACGCATTATCAAAGACCGAAGTGGTGCCTCGAAAACTTTTTGATTTAAAATCTGTTCGCACTCTTTGTTCTACAGGATCACCACTCAGTCCAGAGGGTTATGATTTTATTAAGGACAAAATAAAACCAGACCTTCAAATTGCATCGATCTCTGGGGGAACAGACCTTCTTTCCTGCTTTGTTCTCAGCAATCCCTTTGATCCAGTTATAAGAGGAGAAATTCAATGCAGGGGTTTGGGAATGGATGTTGATATATTTGATAATAAAGGCAATCCATTGATTGGTCAGGAAGGCGAATTGGTTTGTAAAAAACCTTTTCCATCAATGCCGATAAAATTTTGGAATGATCCTGAAAATAAAAATTATAAGTCTGCTTATTTTAATATTTTTGAGGGAGTTTGGAGACATGGCGATTGGGCAAAAATAACTGAGAGAGGGACAATAGTAATTTTTGGTCGCTCCGATACCACATTGAACCCTGGTGGAGTACGTATTGGGACAGCCGAGATTTATCGTCAGGTGGAGCAATTAGAGGAAATAAACGAGTCTATTGCTATCGGCCAAGATTGGAATGGTGATACTAGAGTTATATTATTTTTAAAATTGCAACCTGGATTCAGACTAGATCTCGACACAAAAAATAGAATTATTCAAAAAATAAAAACTAATTTGAGCCCAAGGCATATACCATCAAAAATAATTGCTGTCGGTGATATTCCAAGAACTAGATCTGGAAAAATAACTGAACTAGCTGTTAGGGACATTGTGCATAATAAGGAAATAAAAAACAAAGAAGCGCTAGCAAATCCAGAGGCCCTTAACTACTTTAAAAATTTAGCTGAGCTTCAGCAAGATTAATTTCTAATGTCTCCAAAACATCGGAAGAAAAAATGCCATAGCTACTAATAGCTCTAAGCGTCCAAGAACCATTGCAAAAATCAAGATGTATTTTTCTAAATTATCTAAGCCGCTAAAATTTCCTGCTGGGCCAATGGTGTCTCCTAAACCTGGACCTACATTGGCTAAAGCAGTTGTAGCGCCGGATAATGCGGTAATTAAATCTAAACCACATAAAGAAAGACTTAGAGTAAAAATTACTAAAAAAGCAAAAAAACAGCATATCATTGTTATAGCCGACCGATATATTTCCTGATCCACCAATTTACTCCCATACCTAAGTAAAAAAACTCCTTTTGAATAAACGAGCTGCCTAAGAGAAGCTTTTATAACTTGAGCCAAAACAATAAACCTATAAATTTTAATACCTCCAGATGTTGAACCAGCACAACCTCCGATAAAAATGAGGAAGAAAAATATGGCAGGGCCGAGTGTTCCGTAATCCATAAAATTACCACTTGAGAAACCTGTTGTTGTTACAATCGAAACTACATTAAATATGTATTGCACATTCTCATAATAAGACGGTGAGTAGTTTGAATATTGATAAGCAATCAGTAAAGCGCAAGAAAACAAAATAATTAGGAAAAAGACCAAGACTTGAGGGTCAAGTTTTGGAGTATTCCGCGTAAAAAATATAGCTATAAAAACATTAAACGGCAAACCGCCTACTATCATAAAAACAATGGCTACCCACAAAACAGAGGAACTATCAAAATAACCCAAAGATTCATCGTGGGTGGAAAATCCGCCAGTAGCCACTGTTGTCATCGCATGTGTTAGAGCATCAAAGGGCTGAACGCCAACTGCTAAGTAAGAAATTACGCATGCTAATGATAAGATCAAATAGATGATTATTATAGACCTAGATATTTCTATTAGCCGAGGAAGAGGTTTGTCTGCTTTGTCAGAACTTTCCATTCTGAAAAGCTGCATGCCACCTATCCTAAGAAAAGGAAGTAATATTAATCCAAGGGATAAAATTCCTAACCCTCCAACCCACTGCATAATTGCTCTCCATAAAAGTATCGGCCTATCAAAAGAAAGTAATTCTGTCATAACGGTTGAACCAGTAGTGGTTAAACCCGAAGTAGCCTCAAATAAAGCATCCGTGAAACTCAATTCTGCACTGGAGTTTAAAAGAGGAATGGCGCAAAGGATTGGAAGTAAAAACCAAAGTAGATTAACCACTAAAATACCAAATCTAGGCGTTACTTTTGGCTGTTCTCCATAACACGCTATTATAACTAAAGAACAGAATAAACCTGTCATAAAACCAGACCAAAAAAAAGAACTCCCTCCTTCCCAGCCTGTAAAAATTGAGACTAACCAGGGCACGAACATAAGTAGGGAGAAAAAAAGACCAACATAGGCTACTATCAATCCCGCAGATCTGAGTTCTCTAAATAGCATCAGATAAATCTAATTTAAATTAAATAATAATACAACTGACTTTAACCCAAATTAATAAGTGAGAGTCATTGAAAATATTTTAAAGACCGAGTTTTTGAGATTAGCTACCACCTTAAATACTTCGCCAATAAATTTTTAAGAATAAAAAAATTCTTTTCTCATCTATTACTAATATTCGCTCCTGTTTTCACTTTCAAAATCAACTCTGGATCTTTCAAACCACTTTATAATTAATAAAACAATTAATAGAATTATAAGGGGAGGCAGGTAAATAAGAAAAACTAGACTTGGGGATTGAACAAGAAGAGATTTAAGACCGATTATTGAAGCCTGCATAAAAAGAGCAACCAAAGATGAAAATATTATTATGAGATTATTATTATTTTTTTCATAACCCAAAAGAACCAAGCTTATCATAGCAAGCATAGTTAGAGAAATGGGAGATATTATTGAGGCAAGTTTCATGTGACTCTCGGCCACATATTCTGTTTGAGTGTAATTGGTAAGGGCTGCTAAATCCTTAGACTTAAACAGTCCCGTATAGGGCGAAACTTCTAACGGTGAAGCTACGTATGTTTCAGTTTTTGGAAGAAAAGAATTTAGATTAAATCCAAAGTTATCAAATCTTATTGATACAACGCTTTTTTCATCCGTGGTAGAAATTTGTAATACTCCATCTTTCATTATTAAGTCTTTGACCCCATCATTTTCTCTAATCGTTGCCTCCCTTGCCGAATATAATAGCGAGTAGGCTTTGTTTCGATTATCAAAAACAAAAATTCCTTTCATCTGATTATCTTCATCGGAGTCTCTGACATAAATTGTTATTCCTGAAACCGGATGAAAGAACTTACCTACATTTACTAATTTTGCAGAATAATTTTGCTCTATTTGAAAAAAGATAGACTGCAATTTGAATGCGCTTTTCGGTAGAATAAAGAAAACTAAAACCAGTAAAAATATGCTCACTGAAATCCCAAAAACGAATACTACTTTCCCAATTGAGGAATAGGAAAATCCAGACCCTATTATCGCTACAATTTCTGCTTCTGCGAATAGTTTATTGATAGCGTAAATCGTGGAAAAAAAAGCTGCAATTGGTGTAACAAAATATGCTACTTGCGGAATTGTGTTTAAACCAACTTGAAAAAATATAAAAAAGGGCTGCTCATTTAAAACCAAATTCTCTAGTTTTGGCAGGATTTGTACCAGCCATAGAATCCCTACAAAAGTAAATGAAAATAGGAAGAAAGGCTTCACTAGTTGCATAAAAATATATTTGTCAATTGTTTTCATCAGTCTTTATTTTTTTCAGTCTTCCTCTTGCCAAACATTTTCAAAAAGACAAAGCTTGTCCTCGGTAATATGAGGTAAGGTTGTTTTGTATCACTGGAGGGCCTGATAGTCATTCTGTAAAAACCGAAAATACATAGGGATAAGTGTATAAGACCAATATACACAAAAAGTATATCTGACCCAAATATTTCGAAAAGAGTAGAAACTAATAGGGGACTTAGAATTGCACTGATGCCATATATAAATATTAGAGAAGCCGCTAAATCTATAAAAAAAGTATCATCAGAGAAATCGTTTGCATACGCAGCAGCAACTGAAAATATTGGTAAAGCAAAAAAAGAGAAGAAAAAAATAGAAACGGAAAATATGAAAAAACTTTCATCTCCAAATAGAGCGATCAAGGAGCAACAAAATAATGAAGCAAAGGACAAAAAAATCAGTACCCATCTCCGGTCAAATTTATCAGCTACAAAGCCCAAAGGGATTTGAGAGATTACACCACCTATTAAAGCCAAAGATAAAAAAATACCTACCTCAAGCGAGCTAAAGCCTCTTTCAGCACCATATATAGGCCCCACCATCCTAATGGCGGGATTAGTAGCCCCAACAACAAACACACTTACAAAACTTAAGGGTGACAATTTGAAGGCTTTTACAATATTTAAAGATGGTGCTCTTGGAATTGTAGGCGGTATATTAGAGGTAAATGCCAGCGGTAGTATACATAGGCATAAAAAAACCCCTATAATATTATAGGTTAGAAGTTGTTCTGTATCTAACAACCCAATAAATATTGAACCTAAAGCAGCTCCACCATGATCAACAAACCTATAACTCCCAAAAACCCTTCCCCTATTTAAATTTGATACCTTAGCATTTAACCAACCTTCAACAATCGTAAAGCACCCAGCTATCGATATCCCTGCCAAAACTCTCAAAAAACACCAAAAATAGGGGTTAATTATAATAGGATGCATCAAGCTTCCTAAAACGCTAAAAGAGGCAAATATGGTGAAAGCCCGAATATGGCCAACTCTTCCCATTATAAAAGGAGCTACCCAACAACCAATCAGGAAACCAGCAAAGTGACTAGACCCCAGAAGACCTAACTCCACATTACTAAAACCAATTTCTAGCCCTGCTAATGCATCAAAAGGAGCTAGAATACTAGATCCCAATTGAAGAAAAAAAATTGAAACAAGTAATGCAAAAAAGGATATAATTAACATTTTTTTCCTTGAAAATAGTATTCCAAATAAACATTTTATAATTCGCTTCTGTATTAGTTGCCTTAAAGAGAAACATCAAGTAATTAAAAATTCCATTTATTTCTATGTTAATAGTTGAAGTGTCAAAGATTTAATCACTATAGGCATAAAAATTGCATAATGAGCATCGTTAATAGAACGTATTTCCTCCTACGTTTAATAAGGGTAGCTTCTAAATCAGCTCGTGCAGACCATGGTCAGTCTGCCATTTTTTTATCCAATTTAATGCGCTCTTTAATCTGATATTTAGCTTTAGGGAAAAGAATCTTGAAAAGAAAGTCAGTTTAAGCTTGAATAAACAAGTAAAGGATTCTGCATGAAAACATCTGAAAAACATAGTAAACGTGTTGAGGAACTATGCAATAAATACTCCTCAGATTGCGTTGATGTAGCAAAACTGATTTGTGACGATCATCTTTCTGAAAATCTAGCTTTTAGGATTTTTGATACCAAAATGATTGCTACTGACTTAACCTACGGAGATTTAAAAGAAGAATCTAAGCAATTGTGCGAAGGACTTATTTCAAAAGGAATAAAATCAGGAGACAGAATAGCTACTCTTATGGGTAAAAGTAGAGAATATATTATTACATTGCTGGCAATATGGAGGATTGGAGCGGTTCATGTACCTCTTTTTACAGCTTTTTCTACTCCAGCAATTTCACTAAGATTGAATGGTAGCAGGGCAAAAATAGTGGTTTGTGATGAAACACAACAGCCAAAGTTAAAGCCCAGTGATGAGCTCATTTTAGATAGAAAAATCGAAGTAATAACTACGGCTGAGAAACAAAAAACACCAAATTGGGCTCAAAGATGGGAAACTCTTCTTGAAATAGAAACAGATAAATTTCTACCTCCAAAATTAGGTGCTGACGCTCCGATAATACATATTTTTACTTCGGGAACCACTGGACAACCAAAGGGTTTAATTGTTCCAATAAAAGCACTTGCCTGCCTACAAGCCTATGCCGAGTTTGCTTTTGATCTCCAACCAAACGATATCTTCTGGAATGCTGCAGACCCTGGTTGGGCTTACGGACTTTATTGTGGTGTTTTGGCTGCTTTAACAACGGGGACTCCTAGTATACTTCTTCAAGGTGGCTTTGATCCCCATATCACTTTCGATATATTGCAGAAGCAAAAGGTAACAAATTTTGCAGCTGCTCCAACAGTTTATCGAGCTTTGCGTTCGGCAGATCTCAACCATAAAGAAAGTATTTCACTTCGGTGTGCTTCAAGTGCTGGTGAACCGTTAACACCTGAAATTAACGACTGGGCGAAATCAGCTTTAGGGATTCATGTCCATGATCACTATGGTCAAACAGAAACCAGTATGGTTATAAATAATCATCACTACTCGTCTTTAAAAAATAGTCTACGAGATGGGTCAATGGGTAAGGTGATGCCAGGATGGTCAGCTGTTATTCTCAAGCAAGATGAAGATGTACCGGCAAATCCTAATGAATTAGGACGAGTTGCTTTGGTATTAAAAGATAGCCCATTTGCTTGGTTTACAGGTTATATCGGCAACAAAGAGAAGAGTGCCGAGAAATTTTCTGAGAACGGAAAATATTATATAACGGGAGATACTGGTAAAGTAGATGGGGATGGATATTTTTATTTTTCTACAAGGGATGACGACGTCATTATAATGGCAGGATATAGAATAGGTCCATTTGAGGTTGAATCAGCCCTAATCACCCATAAATCTGTAAGTGAATGCGCTGTTATCGCGGCTCCAGATCAAGTAAGAGGAGAAGTAATAGAGGCATTCGTAGTTCTAATGCCAGAATTTAATGAAAGTGATAGCCTAACAGATGAATTACAAAAGTGGGTAAAGACAAATTTTGCAGCCCACGCTTTCCCTAGGAAAATACACTATGTCAAAGAACTTCCTAAAACTCCCAGCGGAAAAATTCAAAGATTTCTTCTGAGAAAAAAAAGACGCGAAGATCTATCATAAACAAAAAATAACTAACCTAAAATATATACATATGAAATCCGATATTTAAAATGAATGTTACACAAGCAATAACCGAGCGACACTCAATAAGAAGGTTTCTCCCAAAAAAAGTACCTTTAGAAATTGTGAAAAAAATTTTAAGGGATGCGTGTAGAGCGCCTTCAGGAACAAACACACAACCTTGGAAAGTTACATGCGTTATAGGAAAAACAAAGGAAAGATTATCGAAGGCGATCAAAGAAGCCATAAAGAATGATCAGGCTGATTTAGAATATCAGTATATGCCCTCACCTTTAAGAGAGCCCTATATTTCAAGGAAACGTAAAATAGGGTATTCTCTTTACGAGCTTTATGGAATTGAAAAAGATGATTATCCTGCTCGCAAAAAAGCAATGTTACGTAATTTTGAGTTTTTTGGTGCACCTATAGGTTTATTCTTTCGAATGGATCGAGACTTACTTTATGGGTCGTGGCTTGACGTCGGCATGTTTATGCAAAATGTAATGATATTGGCAAGGGAACATGGTCTTGAGAGCTGTCCTCAACAAGCTTGGTGTGAGTTTGGCTCGACAGTTCACAAGGTTTTAAATATACCTCAGGAAGAAATAATCGTATCAGGAATGTCTCTGGGCTTCGCTGCAAAAGCTCCAGAAAACACCCTGATCAGTGAAAGAGCTGATATTGATGAATTTTCTGTATTTCTAGACTAAGGCTGGCTTTCAATATCTGTCAAACCAAGCATCAATTTGCATAATCAGATCCGAGTCGATCCAAACGCCTTTTAAGAGCCGTAAACTCCATTACGCCTAATGCAGTCCCAAAACCTTTCATAGCCTGTTTATGTGCTAATTCCTGAACCTGAGGCAACGGTAAAGTGACCTTATTCCCAGCTTGCGCCGCTATCTGAATACGGCAAGCTTGCTCTAGGTAATACATCATAATAAATGCTTCAGGAATACTTTTCCCACATGATAATAAACCATGATTTTTTAAAATCAAAAGTTGCTTGTCTTTACCCAAATCTGCAAGCAGTCTTTTTTGTTCCTCAAGGTTTAATGCTAATCCTTCATATTCATGATAACCAATTAGATTTTTGTAGAGCAAAGAGGTTTGACTTAATGGTAACAAGCCTTCCTCTTGAGACGAAACGCCAACTCCCGCTGTTGTGTGGGTATGAATCACACAAAGCATATCTGGGCGTTCTTTGTGTACACATGAGTGAATTACAAAACCTGCGGGATTAATTCGATCCCTAGTGTCAGAAATTATATTTCCATCTAAATCTACCTTAACTAGGTTTGATGCTGTGATTTCTTCATATAGAAGACCAAAAGGGTTTAAAAGGAAATGTTCTTCAGGACCTGGAACCCTAGCAGAAATATGGTTGTAAATGAGGTCATCCATTCCGAAGTGGTTCATCAATCGATAACATGCTGCAAGATCAATTCTCGTGTCCCACTCCTCCTTGGATATCTTACCGCTTTCAAACAGATTGCTCGTTTTTTTGTTCATTTAAAGAGCTCCACATTTTATTTTCATTTGATAAAATGAATTGTAACACATATGGCTATATTTAGAAATTTTTAACTTTTATTTTAAAAACGTGGGGAATAAATAGAAAGTGAGTGAAACCCTAAACTCTTGCAAGCAAACTTGTATAGGTATAATATTTGGGGAAAAAGTGGTTTTACTTTTTTTATTAACAATAGAATTAAAATGGTCTTAATAGACAAGTAGGCTTCGGGGACAGTTATGAGCTTATATAAAGAATACTTAGAGGAAATTGAAAAAAGGAAAAAACAGGGCTTGCATCCAAAGCCGATAGACAGCGGGCAACTTACTACCGAAATCATTTCACAAATTAAAGATCCAAGCAGTAAACATAGAAAAGAGTCTTTAAATTTCTTCATTTTCAATACTCTTCCTGGAACGACGCCAGCAGCAAATGAAAAAGCTAATTTCCTTAAAGAAATAATTCTTGAGATTTATGTGGTTCAGGAGATTAAACCAGATTTTGCATTTGAACTGTTATCTCACATGAAAGGCGGTCCCTCAGTCACTGTCCTAATTGATCTTGCTTTAGGCGATAATAATCAAATAGCGGGTAAAGCTGGTGAGATACTTAAAACTCAAGTTTTCCTCTATGAGGCTGATACAGATAGACTTGAGAAAGCTTTTAAAAATGGGAATGAAACTGCTAAAAGTATAATAGAAAGTTACTCTAAAGCTGATTTCTTTACAAAACTTCCCGAAATAGATGAAGAAATTAAAATAGTTTCCTATGTTGCAGCAGAAGGTGATATATCAACAGATCTTTTATCTCCAGGAAATCAAGCCCACTCGAGATCAGATCGTGAACTTCACGGAAAATGTTTTATTTCAAAAAAAGCACAGGTCGAAATTCAAGAACTGCAAAACCAATTTCCTGATAAAAAAGTAATGCTTGTAGCTGAAAAGGGAACTATGGGTGTCGGTTCTTCCAGAATGTCCGGAATAAATAATGTTGCGCTATGGACAGGTAAGCAGGCAAGTCCATTTATACCGTTCGTAAATATAGCCCCAATTGTTGCCGGCACAAACGGAATTTCACCCATATTTTTAACAACGGTAGGGGTGACAGGAGGCATTGGTCTTGACTTGAAGAACTGGGTAAAGAAAAGAGATGGTAGCGGAAATGTTATCCTAAACAATGATGGAGAACCAATTTTAGAGCAAGCCTACTCCGTTGAGACAGGCACGGTATTTACGATTAATTCCAAAAAGAAAAAACTGTATGATGAATACGGAGAGAAAGAACTTGTTGATTTAAGCTCTTCTTTCACACCACAAAAAATAGAATTTATGAAAGCTGGTGGGTCATATGCAATTGTTTTTGGAAAGAAACTTCAAAATTTTGCATCTAAGTTATTAGGAAATAATTTCCCTTCTCCCTTTGCAAAGGCCAAGGAAATCTTTTATCAAGACCAAGGTCTTACAGCTGTAGAAAAAATCTTCAATAAAAATGCAGTGAGTATTCCTGAGGGAAAAATTCTTTACGCAGGTTCAGACGTAAGGGTAGGAGTAAACATAGTTGGCTCACAAGACACCACCGGTTTGATGACCTCGCAAGAGTTAGAGTCGATGGCTGCTACCATTATCGCACCAACTATTGACGGTGCTTATCAGTCTGGTTGTCATACAGCATCAGTTTGGGACTTTAAAGCGCAGGAAAATATCCCAAAACTAATGAATTTTATGCACAAATTTGGTCTCATTACAGCAAGAGATCCCAAGGGTGTTTATCACTCTATGACAGACGTAATTCATAAAGTCTTAAATGATATAACTGTAGATGACTGGTCAATAATTATTGGAGGAGACTCTCATACTCGGATGTCTAAGGGAGTTGCCTTCGGGGCTGACTCTGGAACTGTAGCTCTTGCGTTGGCAACCGGAGAGGTAAGCATGCCTATACCTGAATCAGTCAAAGTTACGTTCAAGGGTGTAATGAATGAATATATGGACTTTCGAGACATAGTGCACGCAACCCAAGCACAAATGTTAAAGCAGTTTGGCGAAAATGTGTTTCAGGGACGGATAATCGAAGTACATTTAGGCACACTCCTTGCTGACCAAGCTTTTACATTCACAGACTGGACTGCTGAAATGAAAGCGAAAGCTTCTATCTGTATTTCACAGGACGAAACTCTTATAGAATCTCTAGGAATTGCAAAAGACCGTATAAAGATTATGATTGAAAGAGGGATGGATAATGAGAAAAAAGTTCTTAAGGGACTAATAGAAATTGCAAATAAAAGGATTGACGAGATAAAATCTGGTAAAAGACCAGCTTTAGTTCCTGATGATGACGCAAAGTATTTTGCGGAAGTAGTCGTTGACCTGAACGAGATTGATGAGCCAATGATTGCAGATCCAGATGTAAATAATATTGATGTATCCAAAAGATATACCCACGATACAATTAGACCAATTTCATTTTATAACGCGGAAAAAGAAGTTGACCTTGGCTTTGTAGGTTCATGCATGGTTCATAAAGGGGATATAAAGATTGTTGCTGGAATGCTTAAGAATTTAGAAAATGATTATGGAACCGTCAAATTTAAGGCGCCTTTAGTAGTTGCGGCCCCCACCTATAATATAATTGACGAATTAAAAGAAGAGGGAGACTGGACTGTTTTACAAAAATACTCTGGATTTGAATTTGATGACGAAGCTCCAAAGAATACTGCCCGCGTCGAGTATAAAAATATTTTATACCTTGAAAGACCAGGTTGCAATCTATGTATGGGTAATCAAGAGAAGGCAGAAAAAGGGGACACTGTTTTAGCTACATCTACTCGTTTATTTAAAGGGCGAGTGGTTGAAGACTCTGAAGAGAAAAAAGGAGAGTCGCTGCTAGCGTCAACTCCAGTTGTGGTTCTTTCCGCTATCCTTGGAAGAACCCCCACTTTAGAGGAGTACAAAAAAGCAGTTAAAGGACTTAATCTCACAAAATTCTCACCACCTAGTGAGAAACCCTCTGATACGTTATCAGTTCATTTTTAAAATGCTACGACTGTAGCATTTGTAATTTAGATTATTCCATCCAAAAAAGTTCAGTTTATAAATTAATTTTATGTTACAATTTATTTATTCAAAAGGCGGCTTTTTTTTCAATATGGTGAGTGAGAGAAAATATTTTTTATCAAGTGAGATCCGTCCTCTAGCGGAACGTTCCGACCTTATGGGTTTTTTTTTGGTTCTACACTGCTATACTACGATAGGGTTTGCCTTAATCCTATTTTCCGTTTGGCCTAACGTTTTTACATTTTGTGTAACTCTGATGATAATAGGTTCAAGGCAACTAGGTTTGGCAATATTAATGCATGATGCGGCTCATAGAGCTCTTTTTGCTAACACAACTTTAAATGAAAAAATTGGCTTTTGGGTGTGTGGCTGCCCTATTTTGGCCGATCTTTTTTCCTATAGGCATTACCATTTAATGCATCATAAGCATACACAAACAGATAAAGATCCTGATCGTGTTTTATCGAAACCTTTTCCTATTACAAACCAAAGTTTGTGGCGAAAGTTTTTCAGAGACATAACAGGACAAACAGGCTTTAATGCAGTTTTTAAGCAAGTTATGAATTCCTTTAAATTGGCTTTTGACAGAGATGCCATTGATAGCTCCCAGGAGCAAGCACAAACTTTTAAATCAAACTCTATATTCCAACCATTGATCTCAAATACATTCATTTTCATAATCATGTGGTATTTTGGAGCATGGTGGTGGTGGTTCGCTTTCTGGTTTTTACCGTTAGTAACTTGGTTTCAGGTAGTGGTTAGATTAAGAAATATTGCTGAGCATGCTGCTACTGAATTCTCAACTAATGAGCTTAAGAACGTTAGAACTACATACGCTAATCCCATTATGAGATTATTGCTAGCGCCTTATTGGGTGAATTATCATTTGGAACATCACTTGATTATGCATGTTCCTTGCTGGAGGCTACCTAAAGTTCATGAACTAATGCTAAAAAAGGGCTACGCAGAAAAAATGAAATTAGCAAAAAATTATCTAGAGGTCTTAAGAGAAGTCACAAATAAGAGTCCTTCTCATACTTAAAGTCTATTCTCTCAACAATATATTGAACAAAAAATCATTACTATTAACCTTTATCTGGCAAAGCATGCAAATTTATAAAAAAAGAAGTCTTATAAAAATGATGTTTTTTGTTTTATCTTGTTTCTTAAATAACACCTTTATTTTTTAATTCATTTATTTTTTGATCATCCATTCCTAAAAAATTTTTTAGAATCTGATTATTATTTTCTCCAAGATTTGGAGCTCTTTTAAAAGAGTGTTGAGGCATATCAGAAAGTTTTATTGGATTTCCAAACATCTTTACTACCTCACTGAGCACAGGCATATCAACAATCATGTTCCTATCTAGTAACTGTACATCTTCAATAACTTCACTTATTCCTTTAATGGGACTAAGTGGGACTTTGTCTGCTAACATCGCCTCTAGCTCAGCTTTTGTATATCGGCTAAACCAACCATTTATTAGAGGCTTAATCCGTCTTTCATAAACTTCCTTATTAAATCTTTTATGCATTGTATCTATCTCTGGATCTGTCGACAATTCGTTTGATCCAAAGGCTTTTAGGGTTTCTTTCCATTGTTTATCATTGTACCCACCAAAAAAAACATAGCCGTCCTTACATCGGAATTGCTCATATGGACGAACAAATGCATGGTCGTTTCCAGTTGGTTTAGCCTCCTCTTTATTCACCGAATAACGAAGAAGTGCGCTTTCAGTGAGACATAATGTTGAGTCTACCTGAGCAACGTCAACCATTTGTCCTTTTCCTGTTTTCTCGGCCTCTCTCAAAGCTACAATAGTTCCTATTGTTCCAAAAAAGCAGGCAGCCAAATCTCCTATAATTGTTCCTACACGAACGGGTGGCCTATCAGGATATCCATTCATTGACCACAAACCGCTTTCAGCTTGTCCTGTGTTATCGAAGCTAGGTCTTGAAGATTTAGGGCCTGTTTGTCCAAAACCACTTATAGCAGTATAAACAAGAGCCTCATTTTCCTTTTGAAGATTATCATATCCCAAACCTAAACTTTTCATAACGCCTGGACGAAAATTTTCTACTAGAATATTTGCTTTTTTTACTAATTGTCTCAAAATCTTCTTCCCATCTTCAGACTTTAGATCTATTGTCATTCCTAATTTATTCCTATTATACTGAGCGAAAAAAGCGCTTTCATTATCATTTCTTGTGAATGGAGGAAAGTTGCGCGTGTAGTCAGGGTCATTTGGATTTTCAATTTTTATTACCGTTGCACCTAGGTCGGCAAGAATCATTGAGCAATAGGGCCCTGCAACTACCCTAGTGATATCTAATACAACCACACCTTCTAAAGGTAACTTTTTTTCCTTATTTTTGCTTTCTGAGGCCATGAAGATCACCATATAAATTAATTAATGGTCATTTTTTAAACACAAGCATATATAGATAACAAAATTATGCATTACTAAAGTGAAGGTTTCAATATCTTAAATTGAGCCATAAACTAATTTAAAGAAAGTATCTAATAACTTAAAACCTATTTTATAAAAAGAGGAGTATAAGAATTGAAGATATTCAAGTTTGATAGTAGAAAACCAAAGAGAGCACCTTCAGATTGGTTTCATGGAAACGTTATGCAAGACTCTATTATTGAGGCACCAGAACCTGCTAGGGTTCGAGCAGTAAAAGTTTCATTTGAGCCCACAGCGCGAACAGCTTGGCACACCCACCCGTTAGGACAAACTCTCTTCGTAGTAAGTGGGATCGGTCTTGTGGGACTAAGAAATGAAGCTCCGAAAATTATTAAAATAGGAGACTCGGTATGGATTCCTCCCGAGGAAGAGCATTGGCACGGCGCGACAAAAGACTCTTCAATGGAACATATAGCAATTCAGGAAGCATTGGACGGTAAGGTTGCTGATTGGTTAGAACAAGTTTTGGATAAAGACTACTATCTTTAACCAAGTCAAAAGACCTAATTAAAAGGGTCAATACCCAAAGTAAGATATTGGATTACTAGGTGAGATCTCTTAATTTATCCCAACATAAACTGGTTGACCTAGCAAAATTGAGAATATTTTGCGTGCGTAAAAGTTATGTTACTATTTTTTATTACTTATAACTAACTATATTGGAATTATTTCAAGAATCTTTACCGCGAAGACTTCGAGCGAAGTTGCGGATATCACCTAACAACAATTCAGGCTCTTCCATTGCTGCAAAATGACCTCCACGTGGCATCTCAGTCCAATGTTGGACATTGTATATTCGCTCTACGTAAGAGCGAGGCGCCCAATTTAGCATCTCCGCCGGGAATACCGCACATCCAGTTGGAACTTCAACCCTTTTCCCCTCCGGTGAAAGAATGCGCCCGCCTTCCTCCCGTCGACCATAGTAAATCCAAGACGCCGAATTAAATGTGCGGGTAGAAATATAGATCATTATGTTGGTGAGTAGTTCATCTTTTGAAAAGGCGCTTTCAATTTTTCCCGTTTCTACATCTGACCAGTCATGGAATTTCTCTATCAACCAGGCAGCTATACCAACTGGGCTATCCATCATAGAATAACTCAAAGTCTGAGGGCGTGTTGCTTGTTGAGTACGATAGCCATCCTGCATTATCTGATCCGCATTGAACTGATTTTCCCAAGCTCTTTCTTCAGCTGTTTGAGGACCATCAGGGTGACGCATTGTCAAGACATTGATATGGATAGCTGAACATGCAGAAAAATGATCAAAGCCGAGCCAAGAGCATATTGCACCGCCCCAATCACCACCCTGCGCAAGATAACTCTCAAATCCAAGTGTATCTGTCATTAAAGAGTTAAGAATAGAAGCCATTTTGCGTGGGCCATAAGGTCGCGGCGGTCTTCCTGAAAAGCCAAACCCTGGTAGCGATGGTATTATCACAGTAAAGGCATCCTCGATCTTACCACCAAAACGCTCAGGATGAGCAAGTGGCTGGATAATTTCAAAGAACTCGGACACAGAACCTGGCCAGCCATGGCTAATTATCAATGGTGTGGGATTTTTACCGCTTCCCTCTTCGAATACAAAATGCATATCAATTCCATCAACTAATGCCTTATAATTTGAAAAGGAATTGATTTTTTTCTCTTGTACTCTCCAATCAAACTCATTGACCCAATAGTTACAAAGCTCCTTTAGATAGTCCATGTTAGTACCATAATCCCATCCACCATCATCAGGCATCTCATGCCAGGGATAACTCGCTACTCGGTAAAGGATTTTTTCTAGATCTTCTTCAGAGACCTTAAATTGAAAAGGAGTGACCTTCGAATTAGTTTCAATACTGTCTTTCAAATGGTTAATTCCCTAGATTTGGCTTTCAGCACAGTTATTGATATAAATTATGATGACCGCAAAAATATGACTAGACTAGGCTTAGTCTACTATTTGTCCACTATATTCCAAGCGTATTGAGAATTAATATATTTTCAATTGTAATCTCATCTTGAATTTAGTTATCTGTTTGATGGGCTGGGTAGGAAACAAAATAATTGGATGACTTTTCTTGCCAAACTTAGTTTGCTTCCTAATTCCCAAACCACAACTATTAACGACAGAAAGTATTAATTGTATAGATTTCCTGAGCTGAAACAGTGAAAATCTAAAACTATCCATTAAAGTATTCACCTTTTCAACACCTTGATAGAAAAAAGCAATATGAATCAATACCTTATATATTATAATGGGTTTGACGGAAAGACACGGACTCTCTGGGATATATCTCTCAGCGTTCTTCCATATCTCTTAAACTATGACTATAGTTGACAATTAGTTACATAATATCAAAATTAGGTATCATTTATAGGTTATGAGTGTGAAAAATATTTCAAAAAGAACATTTCTTTTAGGTGCTGGCGCTGCTCTTGGCATAACAGGAACACGTTATGTCTCCAGCTCCAACCCGTCATTAGATGGTACTTCCGCATTCGTACCTTCTGGCAACAAAAATACCTTAAATGACGCCAGTTTGTTGTCAGAAACTCCTATTTTTAGGCACATCACTATAAGCAATGACCTTGGAGATAAATTCGTAAATGCAATTCGTAAAGAAATCGCTGAAGCCAAAGAATCTGGACGGCCTGTGAGTATTGGTGCTGCTCGTCACTCTATGGGAGGACAAGCAATTCCGAAAAGAGGGCACGCAATCAGATACAATAACGCTTTTTTGGAGACAGACAGATCAAATCAAAGCTATCGCGCTCATGCAGGTATTCGGTGGTCACAGGTGATTTCACAACTAGATAGACTGGGCTACTCGCCAATGGTTATGCAGTCGAATAATGATTTTGGTTTGGCTGCTACATTTTGCGTAAATGCACATGGTTGGCCTGTCAAACTTGGACCCATGGGTGCAACGGTCCTCAGCTTAAAAATGGTGCTCGCAGATGGCGAACTTATTACATGCTCTCCCACACAAAATACGGCGTTATTTAATCTAACAATGGGCGGATACGGTTTAACGGGTGCGATTACAGAACTCGATGTCGATATGACAAAAAATTTACTCTTGGAACCCTCATATGATACATTTCCTGCAACGGAATATGGTGATCGGTTTGTTACAGCTATAAATGATCCTGACGTTAAAATGGCTTACGGGCGATTAAATGTGGATCGCGAGAATTTTTTTGAAGAAGCATTGATGATCACATATAGGCCTTCAAAAGATCAAAGGGAAATACCTGCCGCTTCTGGTTCTGGCCAGATGTCAAAAATCGCACGGCATATCTATCGTTCCCAGCTTGGAAACGAACGCCTGAAACGGTTCCGTTGGTGGACTGAAACAAGTCTTTTGCCAAAAATTGGACAGGGCGCCGTGACGCGAAATTCGCTTATAAATGAACCTGTAGTAACACTTGATGATCGCAATCCATTTAGGACTGATATTTTGCATGAATACTTTGTGTCACCGGACAAGTTTTCAGATTTTTTGGATATATGCCGAGCGGTTATTCCTGCATCATATCAGGAATTCTTAAACATAACTTTGCGATACGTTGATACCGATAAGCAAAGTATCTTAGCGTATGCACCCGTCCCAAGAATTGCCGCTGTGATGTCATTTTCACAGGAAATGACACAAAGAGCTGAGGCAGATATGAACCGAATGACAGAAGCTCTAATAGAAGGCATTATTGGGATCGGAGGAACATATTACCTTCCATACCGCCTACACGCTACTATTGATCAAATCAGCCGGGCATATCCAAGACTAAGCGAATTTGTTCAATCAAAGCGAGAAATTGATCCGAAACTAATCTTTAGAAATGCCCTTTGGGATAAATACATGAAGAGGTTATGAAATTGCTTAAAAAAATATCATTAGGGTATTTTTGTATTCTGCTTTTTGCTGCTTCATTGAACTACATACCCGGTCTAACCGATACTGAAGGTCGGGCTTTTGGTATTTTTGCATTAGATATTTTCGATGATAGCTTACATGTAGCATCAGCTTTATGGGCCTTATCAGCAGCCCTCTATAGTCAGCGTTCCGCGAAAATGTTTCTTATTGTTTTTGGTGTACTTTATCTTGGAGATGGCATTTTTGGCTTTCTCACGGGCTACGGTTATCTGGACTTGGGAATATTCACAAATGATTCAGAAGGATTATCTTTTACACTGTTTCGTGTTCTCGCAAACTTACCACATATTGCACTTGGTGGATTTGCACTATGGTCTGGTTTATACTTGGGTCATAAATGACACGGGCAATCTTGCGGTATCTTAGAAGAATATTTTTTGCACTTATAGCACTGATAACCCTATTACTTTCTCCAATTGCATATGTTGAAACGATGTGCCTAAAAGATGAAGTGACGTCAGATTTCATCTCAATGTTACCCACAGAGTACCACCGTACAGAATCACGTACATTTTTAACTTATCCAGAATGGCATATCGTAAATGCTTATGATGACTATGCCAAAGTCATTCAATTAGGTGATCCACATGATTATAAATATCTAAAAGGTATATCGGGTTTTTGGTCTTCGCTTTGTGCATTGTCCAAAAAATCAGCATCGCATGGTGGTTTTGATTTTGAAACAAAGCAGACAATTTATTCTATTGGCGTCAGCTTTTCAGCAGAACTTGCACTCAAAGGCCTCTATGAAGAAACACTTGGGCGTGTATCAACATGGATACGTGGCGATCAACATAGTCGGCTAGACAAGGTTTCAGCTCAACAATCGGCAGATTACGCAAAATTTTTACAGCAAGTTCCTTGGTATCAATGGGACTTCGAGGAAAATATTTTACAGCTTTCCAAAGCTAATACAGGTGCGTTTAGAGATCAAGAACGAAACTTCGCTTTGGGTTTAGAATTCAGAGTTAAGCAAGCTTATTCCAAACTTATCAAATCTGCAGTCGCAAACGTAGGACCTGACGCTTTGTCGTTGCGGATGATCGTTGAGGGACTTCCTGTTGACATACTCAAAAGTTTTAAAGGCGTGACGGTAATAGCACAGCACCCTGCAGGGATTGAAGTTGAAACGCCACGCTATAGAAAGTTGACTCACTTACTCGTCGAAATGGCATTAGAAGGTGCAAATTTCATCGAAATTTCAGGAAATGATGATATCATGTTATCAGTGAATTCAAAATTACCTTATAATGAAAGTCTATTCAGCGTTTCACGACAAGGTTACGGTGACCAACGTCATCTAATAGAAATTAAGGTCAAAATGCTTGCAGAATGGATAAGGCAAAACGAGATCAATCAACTGCAATTGGAACATATCTTTGATTATTAAATGGCTTAGTTTAGTTATCTCCGTTTTGATTATGTGGATAGCCATTATGGCGCTTGTTATGCGTCTTTCAGACGCTGCTCCTTCTGCACTTGTACTTTTCCCACCAAAAGGTTTTGTCAAAGAATTACCAGATGGTTTTGCAGTTTTGGGATATTCAAATATCACTCTGACAATTGCATCTGATACTAAAGGTTTTGGGGCCAAATTGTACGATTCAGGTGCATGGTTGGTTTTGCCAGCAGGTCTAAAGGGATGCTTATCTTTATGATAGATCGTATACTTGGAATGTTATATCAGGCCCGCCCAATAGGTCACTACATATTTATATAAACATACTATAGTTAGGTTATTGGCGGAGAGACAGGGATTCGAACCCTGGAGACGGTTGCCCGCCTACACACTTTCCAGGCGTGCGCCTTCGACCACTCGGCCACCTCTCCTCAAAAAACATTTTATCGACATTTCTCAATCTTGCAAGATGACTGATACACGCCTATTTAGTCGCCCCTTTTTTTCTACTTTAGATATTGTGACCACCCCAATTTCAGAAGTTGTGGAAACATGGGTTCCTCCACAGGGCTGTAAGTCAATGATTTCATGATCATCTCCTATACGAACCAACCTAACAAAATCTGTATTAGTTGGAGGCTTAACAGACATTGTTTTTACCATTTCCGGATTTTTTCTAAGCTCCTCTTGAGAAATAGATGAATAGGACACAATATAGTCAACGCTGATTAAATCATTTATTTTTTTCTCTAGCTCTTCTTTGTTAGGAGCTTCAGGCATATCAAAATCTAACCGACCTTTCTCAAAAGTTATTTGGCCACCAGTAACTGGGAAAGGAAGGCATACAGATAAAAGATGAAGAGCCGTATGTGTTCTCATATATTTAAATCTTTTTTGCCAATCTAGCTCTTGGACAACTTCATCGCCCTTCTTCAGTTCTACTAGATCATCCATATTAGATGGTATTAAATTAATCTCTCCATTTGGACCTTTTATGGTTTCGACGATTTCAATATTTTTATCTGGCAACCGAAGTAAACCCTGATCACCTGGTTGACCCCCTCCTCTGGGATAAAAAATAGACCTATCTAATTGAATGCCAGATTCATAGGAGACAGTCTTAATTAAGGCTTTCTCCTCTTTGAGGTATGCGTCTTTAAGGTATAAGATTTCTGAGCTCATAATTTATTTAATAGGTAAAATTACTTTTTATTATTTAACAACAAGCCTTCTGGGTTTTTTATATTTAAATCTCGCTGCGGGAAAGGAATCTCAATATCCTCTTTCTTAAACAAATCAAATATCTTGAAGTGCAGCTCTGATCTAACCTGGTACATATAATTCTTGTCCCTTACGTAGATGATTAAATCAAAGTCCAGAGAACTATCTCCAAAACCTTGAAATCTAACAAAAGGCTCTGGATCATTAAGTGTCATATCGTGTGCTTTACCAATCTTAAGAAGAAGTTTTTCGATTTTTTTTGGGTCACAGTCATATGATACTCCTACTGACACCCTCACCCTTCCAGTCTCATTGCTATGGGTCCAATTTAAAACAGACCCTGCGATAAGCTCTGAGTTTGGGACAACTACCATTGCACGATCAAAAGTTTCTATGTGAGTTGACCTAACAGATATTTTTCTTACCGTGCCAGAGAATCCTGAAGCTTCGATCCAGTCACCCTCCTTTATAGGTCTTTCAATGAGAAGAATAATACCAGAGACAAAATTGGAGACAATTGTTTGAAGCCCAAAACCTATACCTACACTTAATGCTCCTGCCACAATTGCAATACTTGAAAGGTTAAATCCAGTTGATGATAGCGCAACAACTGCAGAAATCGTGTATCCAATATAACCAACACCTGAAATCAACGCCTTTCTACTGCCTTGGTCTAGTTTGGTTTTTGGTAGGATAGTTCTTTGTATAACTCTCTGCACCAAAATTGTTATCAAGTAACCCAGACCAAATATTACTGCAAAGTTTAAAATAGCTGTAGGGGTTACTGTTACTTCACCTAAGCTCAGCCCCTCATTAAATCTCAACCATAATTCTCTATATATTGAAAACTCTATTCCAAAGACTAACCCCATTAAAAGGAGCAAAGTCAGAATATTTAACATACTGCATATCAAGAATCCTAAACTTGCGACTTCCTTTTTTGAGTTCCTGTTTGAAAAGAACAAACTTCTTAAAACAAAGTCGATATAAAGCGAAACAAGCATGATCCCAAAAGCGTAAGCCAGAATTTTTGAAAACTCGAATGCTGCAAGGAGGTAGCCTCCCAAACCAACTAAAGCTAAGAATATTACAAGATATGACAATATTCTTGACGTCAATTCCACCGCTGGAATGTGAAGGCCTTTGCCATTTTTATCTGTTAATCCAAACAAAGTGTCAAACAGATTGGGAACAGTTTTCAGAAAATTAAATAAACCAAAAGCCAATAAAATAAGTCCGAGGGTATTTGCGGTTACTTCAGCTTCCGCTGACAATAATGATCGTTCAGCCATATAATCTATCGAAGAATAAACGGCTAAAACAATTGATAAAAATAAGATAGAAAGTTTGAGCCCCGATAGATTATGAGAAATCCCAGTTGCAATATCGTCTGCTGATTTTTGCGTAACTGCAATCAATGAATTAAGTAAATAGCCCACTAGAAAAACAATAAGTAGTGGGGTCAACGAGTTTACAAATATTGGGAGCCCATAATTACCCCCCAATGCTCTGAAAAATATCAAAATAGTTAACGTGCCCAATGATAATACAGAAAAGCTTATTAAAGCTGGCAAAAAAACCTCTGCCGGGTGCTTTTTTGGACGCTCTAAGAATGAGCCGTAGATGAATGTTGTTATCTTTTGCCTAAAGATCAAAATTAAGAGTCCGAAAATCAGGCAAAGCAAAGCAAAACGACCAGCGTCTGTTGTTATCAAAAGTTTTCTCTTAACTTCAGAGTTAAAATTCATACCAAAGTCTGTAACAACACCAGTAAATAGATTGAGCAGGTTTTTTGCTCCTAATATATACGTGCTAGGCGTCAAAACCATAGAATCATAAGAGAAAAAACGATTGTTAAATCTAGATTGCTTTAAATCATCAATGGCCTCAATAAGTCTTTGTGCTCGAGCTACTGATAACTTTGCGATTGCTAGGTCAGCAGTAACACTCTCCAATGAATCTAAAATTTTAAGCTTATTTTCTGATAATAAAGTTCCCTCGATATTACTATCTGAGATTAGGTCATTAATTAATTTTAGTTCTTGTTTCTGAGTGTTATATTTTTCATTCACTTCTTTCTGAAAAATCAGGGCTTGATTTCTAAGCTCAAATATATCTGAACGAAGAATCCCAAGAGATTCATTTGAAGCCTCCCCCCGAGATAGTGAGTCTTCAGCCCGTTCCGCTGTTCTATTGAACTTTTCAAACAATTGCTCTCTTGTCTCAGCTAACGTTTCTGAAATTACGCTAAGAGTCACTAAAAAGACACATAAGGCAGGAAATAATTTCAAAATATTTTTCATAAATTGAACTTACATTCGTTGTGCATCATTAACAATACTTTGTTTTTTCTCAAAATACGTACGCAATAATTAACATTTACTAATTTGAAGAAGAGGCAAGTTAGCAGGTAATATAGGAATATGAATACTTTATGGTCAAAATGACAAAAAGGGCTATATTAAACTATAATTTGACGGTTATATACAAATACAGTTTTAGCAACCCTTTTTTAGATTTATATGTAACTCGAAATGCTAAATAAAATTCTGGTAAATATATCTGATGGATAGGCGTGATTTTCTTATATTAAGTTCGGCACCATTATTATTTGGTGTTCCCAGTGTTGGCTTAGCTGGTGGAAATAATATAAATTTTGATATTTTTTTAAATAATAAGTTAGTTGGTTATTCAAATTTAACCTGCTCAATTGTTGATGAGGGATTGGAAATCTTAATAGATGTAGAAATCATACCAAAATTCTTGGGCTTAAAATTCTTAAAATACACTTTAAAAAACAGAGAGGTATGGTCCCAGAAAAAACTTATATCAATAGACTCCAATACATCCTGGTTCGGCAATAAATATTATGTAAAGGGTCAAAAAAGATCAGATGGATTCGAAGTCAACGGCTCTGCTTTTTCTGGTTTAATAAAGGAGAAATTTGCAACAACGAGTTATTTTACTCCTGAGTTTCTAAAAAGGAAAATTTGGCTAAGTTCCCAAGATGGAACTCCATTAAATATTGAAACCAAGAAAATAGGAACGTCGGAAATTTTATATAATAATAAAAACGTCAAAGTAACTAATTGGGAGATCTCAGGCGATCTTGAATTAACTTTACAATATGATAAAGAAGGCCATTGGGTAGGTAGCGGTTTTTCAATTGGGAAATACCCAGCTAATTTCCAGTTAAAGAGCAGAACCAGAAATATTCACAAATTATGGAAAAAAAGTTGAAAAAGTCCATTTTAATTACAGGATGTTCCTCTGGAATAGGCGAAGCACTAGTCACGAAGTTTATATCTGAGGGTTTTTTGGTTTTTGGATCCATCAGAGATAAGGATGCTTCTAAGAAATTACGAGTTAAATATGGGGAAAGATTTTTCCCTCTAGTTTTTGATGTGACTAAAAGATCTGAAATAGAAAAAGCATTTTCAGAGGTTAAGTCAAAGCTTAAAGGCAACAATTTAGATATATTGGTCAATAATGCTGGCATTGCGAAATTAGGGCCCGTAGAACATATAGACCGAAAGGAATTCTCTCAACATTTAGACACAATGGTAGTAGGCACTTTTAATTGTGTTCAAGTATTCCTACCTCTTCTTGGCACTGCTAATAAAAACCAGAGACCTGGTAAGATCATTAATATTAGCTCTGGGGGCGGAACTATTGGACAACCATTCATGTCTTCATATTGCACAAGTAAACACGCCCTTGAGGGGTTTTCTGAGAGCTTGAGACGCGAACTTATGATGTATAAAATCGATGTGATCATAGTTGCACCAAGATCATTTAAAACACCAATCTGGGCAAAGTCAAATATTGATGAACGAGTTTCACTTTTTGGAAAAACAAATTATAAAAAATCTTTTTCTAACTTCTCAAAATATGTCAAATCATTATCAGAAGGTGGCGAAGATGTTAGCGTTCTTGCCCAGAAAATCTATAATATTTCAAAAAAAGGAAGGCCGAAAGCAAAGTACTCTTTTGGACCTTCTGGCGTTCAATTCTTTTTTACAAGATATCTACCAAAATCTTTTTCAGACAGGCTACTGGCGAAGTTTTTTAAGATTGTATAATAAGTCTTTTTAATTCTTTTCTTCTTTAAAGGACCACATTGTAAATAATGGCAAGATTTTAAGAATGATAGGTGCTAAGGCATAAAGGCACGTTAGGTAGAAAAGAGTATCCTCTTTATTATTTCCCATTGGATCAAAATCGACCCTATACAAGAATAATAATACGAAGGCGCCGGATACCGCAGCTGATGTTTTATTAATCACTGACAATATTGAGAAAAAGGCACCAGATCTATTACTTCCAGTTTTTTTTAAATCTTCGTCTAAAAGATCTGCCTGAATAGATGTTGGTAATGCCATATCAGCACTAACGCTTAAACCCGTTAAAATACAAATTACGATAAACAGAAAAACGTCATTATTACCCACAAAAAAAACTAGAAAGAAAATCAAAATTGAAAAACATATTGAAAAACACCAAAGCCTCGTTTTGAGAATAAATCTTCCTAGAAAAATCCAAATTGGCACACCAATTACTCCTGAAATTAAATAAACTAGCATTAGAGGACCAACTAGATCCTCTCTTCCCAATCGATGAATTACAAAAAAAGCGAATAAAGCACCAGGAATACCATTTGCTGCTGAGTTAAAAAACTGGCTCAACAAAAACTTTTGCACTCTTCTTTCTGTTATTATGGTTTCAAAAATATTTATAAAACCAATATAACCTTCAATATTATTTTTCTCAGAACTCTCCTTAACAAAAAAAAGAGAGAGAAAAATTGAAATGGGGTGCAAGATAATAACTGCTATTGCGATATTCTTTAAAGCTTCAGTAGATCCATCCGATAGAGCGTAGATCAACGCAGATGAAATGGTTCCTAATAAGAAAAAGCCCTCTCTAAGAAAAGCTATTTTTGATCTTTCCAAATATTCTTTGCTTAACTCGGCACCTAAGGAATAATAAGGAGGACCAAAAAGAGAAAGTCCAATTGTCAATAACACTATATTTACGGAGAAATATTGAATAGAAAATTGACCTGACACATCAGCTGCGAATAAACCCCAAACAGATAAAGTGGTGATAGGTAAAGAAATTACTAACCAAAATTTTCTACGGCCCATCGAAAAGTTAAATTTATCACTGAGAAGACCAACAAGAGGATCTAAAAACCCATCTAGTAATCTTACGCACAGGAAAATAATGCCTATCCCCAGCAAAGAAACTCCTAAACTACTCGAGTAATGTTCTCCGACAAAAACAAAAAGTGGAAATACAATTAAAGCGAGGGGTAACGCGTTTAATGCATATATAAAATAACTTAGGCGGATATTTTTCAAATTAGGTTAATTTTTTTTTAGAGTTATCTGCGTAACATCTCCTGAACCAGAAAAAAAGAATGACGCACAGGACGTGAGATAAAAATTCCACATTCTATTGAACCTGTCATCAAAACCCATAGGTGAAATTTTTTCCCATTTCGAATTGAACCTATCTGCCCAAATTCTGAGTGTTTTTGAGTAACTCTGTCCGAACTCTTTACTTGAAATGAATTCGAGATTAGCCCGGCTAACCTGATTAAGTAATGTTTCGTAACTAGGTAGCATACCTCCGGGGAATATATATTTCTGTAGAAAATCGACGCTTCTACGATATTTGGGAAAATATTTCTCATCGATTGTTATTATTTGCAAGCAACCCAACTTTCCGGACCTAAGAACATTTTGAATAGTTTGAAAATAAATAGGCCAATATTTTTCACCTACAGCCTCAAACATCTCAATCGAGACTACAGCATCATATTTTCCTTTTTCATCTCTATAATCTTGTAGTATAAAATTACTCTTTTCGCCAAAACCCTTCTTGAACATTCTTTGCTTTGAATATTCAAGTTGCTCTTTTGATAATGTCAGACCGGTGATATTTACTCCTCTTGTCTTAACAGCATACTCTGCAAACCCCCCCCATCCACAGCCTATTTCAAGAACTTTATCACCCTCTTTTAAATTGAGACTTTTACAGATAGATTCATATTTGTTAAGTTGAGCATTCGCTAATGGTTCCTCCTTACTTTTAAAAAGCGCAGACGAGTAAGTCATTGTTTTGTCGAGCCACTCTTTATAAAACTGATTTCCTAAATCGTAGTGATAGGCGATATTCTTCTGAGCCTGAAATTTCCAATTCGATTTCAACCAATGATTAAACCTCTCATAAAATCTTACAATACTTGTGCCTATCAATTCTTCATAAATATTGTCACCTGCCATTAAGAAGAAATCCAAAACTGCCTGTAAGTCAGGGGTATCCCACCAACAGTCCATATATGATTCAGAGAAACCGTTCTGGCCTTCACGAACTAACCTTGAAAAAAGACCTTTATTTCTCACTATTATTCTCGCGCTTGCTCCTTTTTTTTTGCTATGGACCAAAAACTTTCTACCATCTGTTAACTCTATTACTAAGCTACCTTGGTTAGGGTTTTTAATCATATTGAAAATACTTGGAAACCATCTAGGTAAGTTTTTTTGACCCTTGAGATCTGTGATAAAATTTTCACTCATATTTTTTGATTCTTAATTTTCTC
Organism: uncultured Alphaproteobacteria bacterium; assembly: GCA_902567635.1. Lineage (GTDB taxonomy): Bacteria > Pseudomonadota > Alphaproteobacteria > Rhodobacterales > Rhodobacteraceae > CACIJG01. Next base: position 2,972 of record CACFNV010000012.1, on the reverse strand, counting down.
TTCTGAATAAGAATAATATTTAACTCTTTTTAGGAACAAAATCAAAGCATTCCAATGAATTAAAATCAGGACTTTTGCTAACATAAAAGGATATCTAGTAAGAGCTTTAAATAGTATCTTATCATTAAGTATTTCTCCCCTACCAGTTTGAGTTGCAATTAATAGATCACCCTCTTGATCTCTTTCATTAATTTTTATTGATAGCCTTTCTTTAGGAGGGGTAATAGTGAAATGATAAGTTTGGTTCATATCTATGAAAGGAGAAACGTACATTTCTTTAATATGATTGTGACGAATTTTACCATCTTTATCGGGCTTACATGGTAGGAAATATTCTGTTTGGTCACCAAATGTATTTTTCACCTCATAAATCACAGTATCGAGCAAACTTTTTCTATAGCAAAAGAAAACAGACAATGGGCTGAAGCCTAATCCAAAAACACGAGGGAAACACAATAAAAAAACTTTCTCTGGTTTTTTTAAACCACGCTCTTTAAAGCTTTTATCAACCCAGTTTCTTAAATTTTTGTCCTTACGACTACCGTGATCAGTGGTGTACAGAGAAAGAGGCGCCCATTTATTAACTTTAAAAAAGTTGGACCCCTTTTGAAGATTTTCAAGGTTATCAATATCCAAGAATAAACTGAAAACCTTATACCTGAAAAGATGCTTTCTTGGTTTTAATCGCATGTGCATAACTTCACCAAAATAGACACATGAGTTAACCATATTGCTTACCTCTCTTTAATAGACCATGAAGGGACACATTCTAACCTTTTTGCAACTTCTAAACCGGAATTTAAACCATCCTCATGAAAGCCAAAACCCATTTTTGCTCCAGCATAATATATATTATTCTCTCCTTGAATTGAGTTAGTCAACTCTTGAGCGGTATTCGTGTTTATGTCAAAGATCGGATGAGAATAACTTGTTTCATAAAATATCTTATTGTCATCTATATCTTTGCTAGGATTTAACGTAACAAAAATATTCTCACGACTAACTATATTCTGTAGCTTATTCATCCAATAGGTTACCTCTACAGGCTTATTAATAGAGTCCTGAATATTACTAGTAATGAAGTTCCAACTAGACCATACTTTTTTTATTCGTGGCATATGGCTCGAGTCTCCGTGTAGAACGACTTTGTTTTTGGAGGTTTTGAACATACCCAAAATACTTTTTTCCTTTTCACTTGCATCACCAATTATTTTTAATGTTTCTGGTCCATCACACGATAAAACAACTTTATCAAAAAGCATCTTTCCCTTGTCATTACCAAAAGCTACCTCGCATTTGTTTTTCTTTCTTATTAACTTTTTTACAGATGTATTAACAAAAGCATTTTTCCCTATTTTTTGAATAATTTTTTCAACATATTTTACGGACCCTCCGTCTACAGTCTTCCAATCTATTTCCGTCTTTAACATGCTCAGAAGCCCATGATTTGAAAAGAACCTTAGGTAACTATATGCAGGAAAATCTAGAATACTGCCTGTTGGAACCGACCAGATAGCTGCTCCCATAGGAACTATAAACATCTCGGAAAACCATTTGCCAAAGTTATTTCTCAAAAGAAAATCTCTCATGCTTTCGTTTGAGCCCTGATTCTTAGAAAGGAAATTTAATGCGATACGCTTAAACCGAAAAATATCATATAGGCCTTTGAGGTGATCTACGCTAAAAAGATTTTTTCTCTGAGCAAAAAAAGAATTGAAATTGCTTCCCGAATATTCAAGCTCACCATTTCCCAATGAAAAGCCGAAGGACATCTTGGACGGTTTCGTTTTAACGTTTAAATTTTCAAAAAGACTTGTTAAATTTGGGTAGTTTTTTTCGTTGAATACAATAAATCCTGTATCGACAGAAAAACTGTTTCCATCTTTCTTTACTTGAAGTGTGTTTGAATGTCCTCCAAAATAATTATTTTTTTCAAATAAAAAAACCTCATGCTTCTCGGATAAGGCAAGAGCTGCACTTAGTCCCGATATACCGGAGCCGACAACACAAATTTTCATGAGGAAACTCCAGAAATCTGATGTTTCTTAAAATCTGAGTATGCCGCTAACGCTCTATCTCTTCCAACCCTCAGATCAACAATTGGCATTTTTGGATATTCATCTTTTTTTAACCGCCAGATTTTCGGTACCATATCATAATACTCTTGAGCCTCACCTTGAAACTCCGACCTAACTTTTAAAAATTTATTGATGTATACACCTTTGGGATCAAATTTTTTTGATTGAAGCTCTGGGTTAAACACTCTAAAAAAGGGACTTGCATCAGGACCAGACCCTGCAACCCATTGCCATCCCAAAGCGTTTGATGCAGGGTCCCAATCAATCAAACAATCTGCAAACCAGTTAAGACCATGTCTCCAATCTATGAGCAGGTGCTTTGTTAGATAAGATGCCACTATCATTCTAACTCTATTATGCATTCTACCTGTAACGTATAATTCTCTCATTCCTGCGTCTACTATTGGCACTCCAGTAATACCTCTCTGCCAGCGGACTAATGCATCTGGGTTTTCTGTCCAAGGAAAGTCATCCCACTCACTTTTCCAATTTTTTTTAAGTATATGAGGACAGTGAAAGCATAGGTACCAAGCAAAATCTCTCCATGCTAACTGCCTTACAAACATCTCACTATTGTCTTCATTCAATGAGTAAATTTTAAATACTGCATGCCAAATCTGCCTTGAAGATATTTCCCCATAAGCTAAGTTTTCTGACAAATTGGAGCTTTCTACCTTATCCAATCTATCTCTAGATAAATAATACTGGCTAATTCTTTTATCTAAAAATTCTTCAAATCTTAATTTGGCCGCTTCTTCGCCCACTCTAACTTTTTTTATAAGGTGGAACTTACCCTTACTAATATCTTTGTCTAACTCCCAATCTGTTAACTTTTCACTTTTTGGCCATTCTTGGGGCGAGATCATTTTTGAAGGGCTTGGTAAGGATTGTTCT